>JASJYE010000155.1 GCA_030123645.1 Candidatus Hydrogenedentota bacterium
GGGAAACTATTCCTCGCGAATGAGATTCCCGCCTGCGCGGGAATGACGAGGGGTGTGGCGGTCTATGCTTGCGTAGGTCGCCGCGCGAATCGGTGGGCCCTCGGCACTGTGAATGGGGTGAAGCCGCGTGTATACTTCACGATCTGTCATTGGCGAGTAACAGGCATTCCTGTCAACTGGAGAAACGAAATGAAGCTCATGAAGGTGGGGACTCGAATCGTTACGCTGGGGGCTGCGCTCGCGCTGGCGCTGGCGCAGACAATGGCCGCCCATGCGCAAAGGCCAACGGGCGCGACGGACGGCCAATGGCAACATTATGGGGGTGACAAGGGGAGCACAAAATACGCGGCCCTCGACCAAATTAATGCTTCAAATGTCAACGACCTGGAGGAGGCGTGGCGTTGGAAAGCGGACGATATATATCCGGATACGCGAGGCGCCGGAGGCTTCAAGACGACGCCGCTCGTGGTCGACGGGGTGATGTATGCGAGTACATCCTACTCGCAAGTGGCCGCGATCGATCCCGGCACTGGAGAAACCCTTTGGGTTTATGACCCGGAAAGTTGGAAAGCAGGACGGCCCGCCAACGTCGGCTTTCAGCATCGCGGGGTCGATTACTGGACCGATGGCGAGATGAAACGCATCCTCATCGCCACGGGTGGCCGCCAACTCATATCGATTGACGTCGAAACCGGCAAGCCGGATCCAAACTTCGGCGATAACGGAATCGTGGATCTCGCAATGGGTCTTGGCAGGGAATTCGATCCGCGCTCATTAGGCTACAGCGCGCCGCCAATTGTTTGCCGCGATATTATCGTGATCGGTTCGATCATTTCCGACGGCACAAGTACGAAGACCAAGCCGCCGGGCCACATCCGCGGCTTCGACGTGCGCACGGGCGAGCAGAAATGGATATTCCATACCATTCCCCAGGCGGGCGAATTCGGCAACGACACGTGGCTGAACGATTCCTGGAAGTACACGGGGAGTTCCAATGCCTGGACGATGCTCAGCGCCGACGAAGAACTCGGCTACGTCTATTGTCCTACGGGCACACCTACGGCCGACTTTTACGGCGAGTTTCGTCACGGCGACAATCTTTTCGCCGAGTCGCTCCTCTGCTTAAACGCGGAGACCGGCGAACGCGTCTGGCACTTCCAGATGATCCACCACGGCATGTGGGACTGGGACCTGCCTGCCCCGCCCAACCTCGTGGACATCGTTGTGGACGGCAAGCCCATCAAGGCCGTCGCGCAGATGGGTAAGAATGCCTTTGTCTATGTGTTCAACCGTGTGACGGGCGAGCCGATCTGGCCCATCGAAGAGCGGCCGGTCCCTCAATCCACCACGCCGGGAGAGCGGTCTTCAGCGACTCAACCCTTTCCCACGAAACCACCGGCCTTCGATCGGCAAGGCGTGACCATAGACGATCTCATCGACTTCACACCCGAGTTGCGAGAAGAGGCGATTCGCATCCTCAGCGAATACACCTATGGCCCCATGTATATGCCCCCATCTGTCATAACGGAGGACAACAAGGGGACCGCGCTGCTTCCCCACATCAATGGCGGATCGAATTGGATGGGCGCGTGCGTGGATCCGGAAACTGGAATCATGTATATCCCTTCCCAGACCCGAATGTTCGTTATGGGACTGCGAAAGAATACAGAAGGTCGCACGGAGTTTCGGTACAATCCCGCTTTGGATGCCATCCCAGGTCCCCAGGGGCTGCCGATGGTGAAGCCGCCGTACGGACGCATTACGGCCCTTGATCTCAACAAGGGAGAATTCGTCTGGCAAGTGCCCCATGGCGATGGACCGCGCGACCACCCGGCCATCAAACACCTCAACCTCGGCCCCCTCGGCTCGGCTACCAACGCGTCGGGTCTGGCGCACGGCGGCGGCGTGCTGACGAAATCGCTCCTCTTCATGATTCAGCCGAATCTTAGTGACGAGAATTGGTTGTACAACGGCGATAACGGCGTCATTCGCGCCTTCGACAAAGCCAATGGCGACGTAATCTGGGAATACCAACTCGATAAAGTCCCGCGCGGCACACCCATGACCTACATGCACGAGGGCGTACAATACGTGGTAGTCGCCATCGGTGGAAGCGAGCAACCCTCTGAACTCCTCGCCTTGAGGCTCAAAGGATAGTGAAAGCGATTTGAAGTCGGTCAATGCACTTACAGAAGACTTGATCCGGCGCGGACTTAGCCGAGTATCGCCGGATCGCTCTAAGTTGATTTCCACCGAGCGTTATGCGATCTTGGGCGCATCACGCGTGAAAGGTAAACGGAGCTTGTCACAATGAGATATCAGGCTTTTTGTCACGCACCGCTCTTCTGCTTCTTGGCCGCAACGGGATGGTCCGCACACGGCGATCCCGGGCAGCCGCTGAAAGCCATGGTCTTAACGGGCCAAAACAATCACGGGTGGCAAGTTCTCAGCGCGCATTACAAAAACATTTTGGAGCAAACGGGTCTCTTCGAGGTGGATATGGTCACGAGTCCGCCGAGCGGCGGCGACATGAGCGAATTCAACCCGGACTTCTCCAGCTACGATGTGATTGTGATCGAGTACAACGGGGACTATTGGCCGGAGAGCACTCAGAAATCCTTCGAGGAGTACATGGAAAATGGCGGCGGGATGGTGTACGGCCATGCCGTGAACCACACCTTCAGGGACTGGGTAGCCTTCAACGAAATGATGGGGATTGGCGCGTGGGGCGGGCGCGACGAGAAGGCCGGTCCCTATGTTCATTATCGGGACGGCAAGATATTCTTGGACAATCGTCCGGGCCACGCAGGGGAATGCATCGACGCCCATGAATTCGAAGTGGTTACACGCGAACCGGATCACCCGATCATGCGCGGGCTCCCTCCCCTCTGGTTGCACGGCAAGGATGAATTGTATAGCAACCAGCGCGGGCCGGCGAAGAACATGACCATTCTTGGGACCGCGTATTCCGATCCGAAGTACGAGGCCCATTGGGGGGTGGAGAAACAGGGCACCGGCGAACACGAACCTATGGTGTCTACCATTCGCTATGGGAAGGGCCGGGTGTTTGGAACCCCGATGGGCCACGTGGACGGCGGGGCGAAACCCGGCTCGGCCTGGCCCGCTATCGACTGCGTAGGGTTCATCACGCTGATTCAAAGGGGCGCGGAATGGGCCGCGACGGGTGAGGTCACGCAGAAAGCCCCTGAGGACTTTCCATCCGAGAGCGAAGCGAAGTTTCGGTAGAGAGCCTAAGAACCAGGACTGTAGAATCGGTGTTGACGGTACGAGTCTTTGCGACTACTATGTGAGGAGGTCTTGCCCTCGGCGATCGGGAGCAGGTCGATATGGGAAATCTCGAGTAATGGCTTTCCATCGAGGAGATTCCAATGAAGAAATCCAGTGAGGGGATATCTCGGCGAGAGTTGCTGAAAGGTGCTGCCGCGTTGACGACCGCTGGCGCGATCTTTCCGCAGATTGTGCCCCGGCACGTTGTGGGCGGCAAGGGGTTTACGCCTCCGAGCGAAACGATTTACGTGGCGGGAATAGGCGTGGGATCGATGGGCGGTTACGACCTTCGGGCCTCGCGAGCCGTTCCGGCGCGAAAATCGTCGCGCTGTGCGATGTGGACTTCGGCTACGCGGGGCCGGCCGTTAAGGATTTTTCTGACGCGCCTCGGTACAAGGACTACCGCCGGTTATTGGAGAAAGAGAAGGGAATCGACGCGGTTATCGTCGGAACGCCCGACCATACGCACGCCATGATTTCGATGGCCGCGATAAGAGCCGGGAAGCACGTCTACTGCGAGAAGCCGCTTGCCCACACCCTGTATGAAGTTCGGAAGTTGACCGAGGCCGCGCGGGAGCACAATGTGGCCACCCAATTGGGGAACCAAGGCAAGACATACGAATCGCTCCAGGAGCTTGCCGAGTGCATCTGGGCCGGCACGATAGGCGAGGTGCGCGAAGTACACATTCAGCAGGCGGGGTACAACTATAGCCGCATCGACGCGCTTTCAAGCCAGATGGATGACCACCCCGTGCCGGATTCACTGGATTGGGATCTGTGGCTTGGACCGGCTTCGTTCCGCAAGTACAACCCGATGTACCATCCCGGAGCCTGGCGGGGTTGGAGCAATTTCGGAACAGGAATGTTCGGCGACTGGGTTTGCCATCTTATCGATCCCGTGTTCACGGCCTTAGATCTCGGAGCGCCCATCTCCGTCGTCGCGGAAGCGGAAGGCTACGACCACAAAATACACGGCGAGACCTTTCCGCTGTCCTCGAAAATTCGCTTTGAATTTCCGGCACGGGGCCAACGCCCGCCCGTGACGCTGTATTGGTACGACGGCGACCGCTACGCGCCGCCGCATCCGAAGAATTGGAAGAAGGGGAAGAATCTATCCCATGGTCGGGCCGGAACCGCAAGCCGGTTGGCGGCCTTGTCATCGGCGACAGGGGCAAGATCGTCTACGGTTCGCATGGGGCCGCGAACTGGCGCATTATCCCCGAGGCCAAGATGAACGAATACATGGCGAATCGCACCAGGGTGGCCGACCCAAGGGGTAGCGGCATGCCAGAAAACATCGCGCATCATCGGGACTGGCTCCAGGCTTGCAAGGGATGGAATCCCGCCGCCTCGAACTTCGGTTATGGCGGGCCGTTAACCGAGATCGCGATGCTGGGAAATATCTCGCTTCACATGCTGGGCACGGAATTGGAGTGGGACGCGAAGAACATGATGTTCCCCAATCGGCCCACAGCGAATCAGTATCTCCACTATGCGTACCGTGATGGGTGGACGCTGTAATCATTGAACCAACGTGGCGCACGTCGTCATGGAAAGATCGTTCAGTCCCATCGACGGTGGGCGTGGGCACGTCCATATGGGAAATCTCGGAGGAGAGTATTCATGGCTAAGAGAATTCTGTTGAGAGTTTTGGCCCTTGGCGCCATCGCGGCGTTCATCGCCATTGTGCCGCACAACGCCGTATCGGCCGAGGGCATCAAGATCCTCGTTCATTCGGCCTACGCTTCGGAGTTGATGGATATTGCTGACAGGTATCCGGACTTGGAGATTGTGTCTGCGAATACCAATAGCGAATTCCTCGAAGTCGTGCCAGAATGTGAGGCGATTATCGGTCCGAGCTATGACATCGCGGCGATTGTCCGCGCGGGCACGAAGTTGAAATGGATCCAGAGCGCAAGTGCGGGGGTGGAGGGTTATGTGAGGGTGCCCGAGTTGCTCGAGTCGGACATCGTCCTCACCAATGCGAAGATCATCCAAGGCCCAGAAATAGCGGACCATGCGCTGGCGTTGCTCCTCAATCTTACGCGCGACTTAAAATTCTACAACGAGCAGATGTCCAAGGGGTGGGAGCGCACCCAGCGGTTGCCGATCATAGAACTGCGCGATAAGACGGTCCTTGTCATGGGGCTGGGGGGGATCGGGACGCAAGTCGCCGAGCGTTGTTTCGCGTTCGGGATGCGCGTTCTGGCCATCGATCCGAAGGACATCCCGTACATGCGAAGCGTGGACCATCTTGGGAAGCCGGAAGATCTTCCCGAGCTGCTTCCACAAGCCGACGTAATCATTAGTTGCGTGCCGAGGACCTACGAAAGCGAAGGGATGCTTGGCGCGAAAGAATTCGATCTAATGAAGGAGGGGGTGTACATCATTAACGTGTCGCGAGGCGCGATCATCGATACGGATGCGCTTGTAGAGGCCTTGAAGTCAGGTAAAGTCGCGGGCGCCGGCCTTGATGTCACGGATCCCGAGCCGCTTCCGGCGGACCACCCTTTGTGGTCCATGCCCAATGTGACCATAACGCCGCACATCGCAACCCTCTCGGACGCCATTCAGGGGCGGCGCATAGCGCTCTTTCGGGACAACATCATCCGGTACATGGAGGGCCGTCCCTTGCGCCACGTGGTGGACAAGGAGAGGGGGTACTAGTGGTATGATTTGGACTGATGGGTCATTATTCAGCGGTGAGCCGGCATTGCTGCGCTTTTCACGTTCCGCCGGAATGCGATTTAGCCACAGAGGGCATAGAGATCACAGAGGAACTCGCGGATACTTCTCCTAATTTCACGCTGGTTTAACTCGGAGGTGTGCAATCATGAAACGGTGCATTTTACTCGTAGCTCTTTTTGTGTTCACGGCCACTCTCGCAGCCGGTCAAGGGGAAACAAAACGGTATCTCTACCTTAGCACTCCCGATGGCGCCCAGGAGCAGGGACGTTCCGGCGCCGGCATCCTGGTTTTCGATATCGACGATGGGCACAAA
>JASJYE010000509.1 GCA_030123645.1 Candidatus Hydrogenedentota bacterium
CGGAAGGTGGAGAAGTATTGGGTGGTTCCGGGGGGCATCGCCTTGACTGAGGCGAACCGTGAGGTGCACATCTCGTTTTGGGTCGACCGGGATGGTAAGATATTGGGGCGCCCGAAGATTATAAAGGACGCGCAAGACCCGGCTCTGGGGGAATCGGGGATACGATCAATCCTGATGGCCGAACCGCTTCCGCCCCTGCCGATGGAGCACAAGGCAAGAGAACAGCAAGTCGTGTATGTCTTTAGCTTGAGGAAGTGAGCGGCGGGGACGCCTGCGCACGTATGAGGAGCGTATCGTGAGAAGTCCGTTTCGAATTTCGTTGGCCGTTTTGATTACCGTGAGCGCCGCCTGGTCGGCCGCCGCGCAAGCCCCTGCCGTCAGAATCCATACGGAGGGCCGTGTCGATTCCCGGATCCCTATCGCGGTGCCGCCCTTCGTGTCTGGACGCGGCGCGCAGAGTTACGGCGCGAGTCTCGCCGCGGTCCTCTCCCGCGATCTTGATTTTACCGGTATATTCACGATCGTGGAGCCTGATGAGTATCCACCAGGGTTTCAAGGTCTGCAGGCCGACGCGACGAAACTGGATTTCAACGCGTGGCGCCGCACACCCGCCGAGCACCTGATCCATGCCGCGCTCAGTACGGATGGAGACATGGTCGTCGCCGAATGCCGGCTCTTCGACATCCCCGTGGCGCAGCAAGTGGTCGGCAAGCGCCTTCGCACGCGATCGCAATGGGCGCGCCTCCTCGCGCACCAATTCGCGGACGAGACCGTTCGCTTCCTCACGGGCGTTGCGGGCGTTGCCTCTTCTGAGATTGTCTTCAGCGGCTCTTCCGAAATTACCTCCAGCAGCGGCAGACGACGTGTCAAGGAGATCTATATTGCGGACTACGACGGCGGCAAAGTGACCCAAGTGACGCATCATGGGTCGATTTCGATTAAGCCCAAATTCTCGCCCGACGGCAAGAAGATCGCCTATCTTTCCTATAAGGACCGTTACCCCTGGCTCTACGTGTACGATCGCCGAACGGGCGCTTCCACTGCTTTGTCGAAACGCGTTGGCCTCAATCATGCCCCGGCCTGGTCGCCGGACGGCAGACGGATCGCGCTGGTGCTCAGCAAGGACGCCAATACCGAGATATACATCAAAAATACTGACGGCACGGGCGAGCAGCGTCTTACGAAGCATCGTGCCAGCGACACCTCGCCCGCTTTCTCTCCCGACGGCCGCCGCCTGGTTTTCGTTAGCGACCGGGCCGGCCGCCCGCAACTCTTCTTGATGCGCGATGATGGAAGCGATGTGCGCAGGCTGTCGTTTCAAGGCGGCAGCTCTTACGACCCCGCCTGGTCGCCCGATGGGAAACAGATCGCCTATATTGTCGAGAAAGACGGTTTGGGGCTCGAATTGTGGATGATGAGATCGGACGGTACCGGTGCGCGGCCTCTCACGCGATCGATGGGCAGTAACGAGTCCCCAACGTGGTCGCCGGACTCGCGCCATATCGCCTTCGGTTCCTCCCGCGCCGGAATTTCGCAGTTGTACACTGTTACCATCGAGACGGGCGTCGTCCGGCAGATCCCGAACCTGAGTCATCTTTACAGCGAAGGGCCCTCCTGGGGCCCGCGCCGCAATTAGCATAAAAAGGTTAGATTAGAAGTTATCGGCGCGGCTTGGTCGAAGGATGGGCTTCAGCCCATGCTGACCCTGGTCGATAAGAGTACAACTGTCAAATCTATAGGGGTTCATCACTGTCCATCGGTGCTTCAATAGGAGTTCTAATCCGTTTAATCCGTCTAATCCGAGGCTAAAGAGGTTTGGGTTAAGGC
>JASJYE010000156.1 GCA_030123645.1 Candidatus Hydrogenedentota bacterium
CCCCAACCTGGTTAATCAGCCGGCTTAGCGTTTCATCTATCGCCGAGATCACGCGCTGGTTCGCCGCATAGGCCCGCAGGGCCATCATCATGTTCGCCATCTCCGCCGGCAACTGCACGTTCGACCCCTCGAGCGACGCTACCGCAACCGTCGTGCTCTCCGCGGGGATCGCCGCGTCCATCACGGCCTGCGACGCGCGGTACAGCGTGTAGCCCGTCCGGCCGAGCGCATGCGGGTCTTCAAACTCGACAATGCTGATCTGGCCGCGCAACTCGTCGTTGACCGTCACAATCCCCAAACTGTCGATATCCACGAGCCCGCCGGACACGTCAATCGGAAGGTCTTCCGTGTCCAGCACGTTGTACCCATGCGCCGTAACGAGCTCGCCGGTCACGCTGACGGATAGCCGTCCGCTTCGCGTAAACTGCACACCGTCGGGCGTCTCCACCCGGATGAATCCCGGCCCGATCAGCGCCACGTCCAGCGGGTTACCCGTAAACCTTACGATTCCGTTCCCGAAGTCGCTAAAGGTCTCTATCGTTTTCAAGCCACCGCCTGGCGCGATTTCAAGGTCGAGCCGCATCGTGCTGCGCGCCTCTCCGAAAAAGGCCTGGTAGTATCCCTTCTGCACCGCGAGCTGGCGCTTAAAGCCCGTCGTCGTCGCATTCGCGATGTTGTTCGCAATCACAGCCTGACGATCCTCCACCGCCATCATGCCGTTCGCCGCCGCGTACAAGCCCAGTATCATCCAGTGTCCCCCACGGGCGGGACTCCCCTGCCGCCCCCCGCCCTTCTATTCACACGCCCGAAGGCGTTATCTTCGGGATGGCCCGGCTGCCAAGCCCCTCGGCTCAGCGGACGCCAATGGGCAGCGTCACGACACCAGGCCAACCACTCACGGATTGGACTCGATGGGAGCAAGTCCGACAGACAGATACAAGTCCTGTGCCAGCCTGGCCGTCTCGCGCGCAGAGGTGCTTAAATAAACATCGAAAACCTTTTTTCATCGCTTAGGAAGGCTCGTCACTTCGAGCCAAATCCAGAAATTATTACCCCCACCCTGCAATTTTTGCTCATACCGCACCCGCCATTAGCTGCGCGTTGCGGCACGAAGCTGGACCTTCCGGCACGTGCCCGGCATGCAAAGAAAGTCATGGGTGCCACCGCCAAACTCCTTTGGGGGTGTATGGCATTGGCTTCGAAGGCGTCCCCAAACGAGTTTGGCGCCGGAACGTCCGGTCTCGTATTGGCACCCTACGTTAGTAGCAGCCCAGCCGCCACTCGTGCATAATCCCATCGAGATTCGAAGGCATGAAATCGAAATCAGAACTCAAAAAAGAATATCTATCCCGTCGTGACGGCCTTTCGCGGGCCGAAATCCTGGGAAAAAGCCAATCCATTCGCGAACGACTCGCCGCCCTTCCGGAATTCGCCTCGGCCCAGCAAGTCCTGACCTACGTCTCGATGGGTAGCGAAGTCGAGACCCATGACCTGATCCGAGCCCTCCTCAAGGGTCGGCGTACAGTCCTAGTGCCCATCGCTGAAGACGACCGCACGTTGCACTGGGCGCGGCTGGGAGGTCTCGAAGACCTTGAACCCGGCGCATTCGGAGTTCTGGAACCGCCTCCGGACCGCCGCCGCCCCGTCGAGCCGCCCGGGGACGCCGTGGTCATTGTACCTTGTGTCGCCTTCGCGCCTTCCGGTCACCGGCTCGGCCACGGAAAGGGCTACTTCGACCGTTTTCTCGCGGATCACCGCGGCACTTCCATAGGCCTGGCCTTCGAAACTCAGAAAACCGAGAGGCTTCCGTCAGAAAGCCATGACGTGCCGCTGGACATCGTCGTTACGGAGTCCGCATGCTACAGAAAGGTCTAGAGCGCATTAGTTTTTGTCTGCCCCTTTGCTGCTTCTACGCACTCATTCGGAAAAGGGTGCCACCGCCAAACTCGTTTGGGGGTGCCTTCGACGCCTACTCCACTCACCCCCAAGCTGCGCTTGACGGTGGCACCCATGACTTCCTTTTCCTTGCGGAGGAAGCACCGCGCAATCGGGACCCATCTAAACTTTAAGCGATCAAATCCAACGCAGTCGAGGGGTCTTAAGCCTGAACTTCGCTCTCTCTTGCCAACAGATCAAGCACATGTTCCAGATGAAACGTTTCCGTTTCGCCCGCGCCCGCTTTGAGCCAATGGACCCGCGGATCCCCCCTGAACCATGTCAATTGCCGCTTGGCGTAGCGGCGCGTGAACATCTTCATGGATTCCACCGCCTCCTCGAGCGTGCAATCACCAGCGAGGTACGCCGCGATTTCCCGGTAGCCTATAGAGCGCAGCCGCTTGATATGCCCGCCATAACCCCGCTCAATCAACCGCCCCACCTCATCGGCGAAGCCCGCCGCCATCATCGCATCCACACGCGCGTTAATCCTCTCGTAGAGCACGTCCCGCGGCCAATCGAGCGCCACCTGCACCGCATCGAGCGACTTCGAGCTCTCCTGTTGCTCGAGATAAAGCTCCGAGATCGGCCGGCCCGTGACCTCGTAGACCTCGAGCGCGCGCACTATCCGCCGCAAATCGCCCCTCTCAATCCGGCCGGCGTACTCGGGATCGACCGATTCGAGCCGGGAATACAGCGATTCCGTCCCCAATTCCTCAGCTTCGGCGTGTAACCGCTCGCGGACCGCAGGGGTCTTCCCCGGTCCTTCAAACAAGCCGTCTATCAGCGCTTGGATATACAGCCCCGAGCCCCCCACGACGACCGCCGTCTTTCCCCGGGCGTTAATATCCCGCACGAGCGCCCTCGCCGCTACCTCGAAGTCCCCCGCCGACATCTCCTGGGAAGGCTCGATATGACCTACGAAATGGTGCTGAACGCGCGCGAGCTCCTCCGCACTCGGCGCCCCCCTCCCCCTCTCCCTCCCCCGGTAGAACTGCATCGAATCCGCGGAAATGATCTCGGTGTCGAGGTGCTCGGCCAGTTCAATCGCGAGCGAAGTCTTAGCGGACGCCGTCGGCCCCACCACGGCCAACACCTGCGTCACTGCCGTCTCCGGAAACTCTTCTCCATCTGATGCAGCGTCAGTTCGGTGACGATCGGGCGGCCGTGCGGGCAGGTGTATGGCGGCCGCATCCGCTGGAAACCGTCCATGAGCCTCTGTTTTTCTTCGGTGGTCAGGCGGTCCCCCGCCTTCACGGATGCACGGCACGCCTCGGTGGCGAGACGCAGAAAATCGGCCATGAACTCTTCACGATCGAACAAGTTCCCTTGGGCGAGTTCATCCAATATCTTGTACACAGCGTCGCCGATCTTCGAGTCCTCATACAAGTGACACACTGCCGTCACCTGATATGTATTACCACCGAAGGCCTCGATCTCAATTCCCAGCTTCGAAAAGAGTTCCAGATTCGATTCCAGAAGCTTCGCCGACGCCGGGGTAACGTCGATTAGGATCGGAACGGCCAATTGCTGCGCGGCATAGTCTTGCGCGTTCAGTTCAGCCACCAGCGCGTCGTAATTCAGGCGCTCATGAAGAGCGTGCTGGTCGATGATCAGCAGCCGTTGCTCTTCGGGGACCAGGAGATACGTGTCGAAAAGTTGTAGCGCCACCGGGTCCATCTCCTCGACCGGCCGGTAGACTGCTTCAGGTTCCAGACTCAGCGCATCGCCCGCAATCGTGAACTCCGTCTGCGCGGGTCCCGCCGGGGCCTGGGCCGCGACCGGCTCGGCGCGCGGTTCCGGCGCGGCGTTTGAATCGGCCGTTTCCACTTCCAAATCGACGCCAACCGCCGCGCCCGCCGCTACGCTCGGGCCGACGAAATCGCTGCCGGCCGAGATCTCAGTCGCAACAAGCTCCGTATAAGGCACCCTAGATCTCTTAGATGACGTCCGTGCCTTGTCCGATCCGGTCGATTCAAGCGTCCCGCGAACGATGTCCCGAACAGCGTCACGCGCGCTGCGCTCGTCACGAAATCGAATTTCACGCTTTGACGGGTGAATATTCACGTCGACGAAACGCGGGTGCGCCCCGACCAAGATGACGCCCACGGGATGCCGGCCAATAGTGAGCAGCCCTTGGTAGCCGTCCTCGTAGCCGAAGTTCAGCGAGCGGTTCACGACAGGCCGCCCGTTCACAAAAAAGAACTGGTGGCTCCTTCCGGACCGGGTGAGCCCCGGCAGACCGATCAGCCCGCTTATCTTGAAGCCGCCCTGCTCGCCCGAGACTTCAATCATGTCCTCCACGAACTTCAGGCCCCAAATCAACGCGACGCGCTCTCGCAGCGAGGCGCCTTCCGGGATATCAATGAGCATCTTGTCGTTGTGGATAAATTGGAAACCAACGCCCTCGTTCGCCAGGGCGTGCCGCTGTACCGTTTCGATGCAGTGGCTGAGTTCGGTCGTGATCCCTTTGAGAAACTTCGCTCGGACCGGCGTGTTGAAATACAAGCGATTGACCGTCACCCGCGTCCCCACCGGCGCGCCGATCTGCGACACGTTTCGCAGTATCCCCCCGTCCATTTGGATGTGCGTCGCGGTATCGTTTCTTTCCCGCCGGGAAACGAGCTCAAAACGCGAAACCGCCGCGATACTCGGCAACGCTTCCCCGCGAAACCCCAGCGTATCGATGCTGTCGAGGTCGTCCGCCTTGCGGATCTTGCTCGTCGCGTGGCGTTCGATCGCCAGGAGTGCGTCCTGCTCGGACATGCCGTGGCCGTTGTCCGTTACTTCGATTAGCCGGCGCCCCGCCCCCACCACGCGCACGGTGATACGCGAGGCCGCCGCGTCGAGGGCGTTTTCGACAAGCTCCTTGACAACTGACGCGGGGCGTTCAACGACCTCCCCCGCCGCGATCTTGTTCGCGACATCTTCCGGGAGCACCCGGACCGATGCTATGTCCTTATTCCGTGCCAATAGCGACTTCCCGCCCCGCTGCCCGACCCTATAGTAATGAACCGCGCCTCGGGCCGCAAATAATTTAGGCGGAAATGGCCCCACCTCATCTCTAGCGGCCGCTTTCCAGCTTCCAGACGATTTTTTAGACCCAGGCAGGGCAACCGCGTTACAATCGATTGGGGTCTCCATTCTCCTATGCAAAATGCCGTGACAAAACTTAAGAAAATGCTCCTCTCCGAGAACGGCCTCTGCCTGTTCCTACTATTCTTGGCAGCCCTTCTCGTAGCGCAACCCCTGCTCTTCCAAGGCCGAATCCCCTTCGGCGGCGGCGGGCTCTCCGGGATGCCGCCATGGGAAGACGGCCAACCCGCCACTGACATGGAAGCCCCGAGCGTCTCAGACCTCGAGTTCGCGCGCTACTACGCCTCATTTCGTTTCCTCAGCGATACCGTCCATAGCGGCGACTCGCTTCTATGGGACCCGGGCCGGCAAGCCGGCGTGCCCTTCCTCGCCCAATGGTGGACGCGCTGTCTTTCGCCTTTCAGCCTGCCCTTCTATCTCTTTGGAATACAGGGCGCCTACGCGGTCTCGACCTTCCTCAAATTATTGACCGCCGGCTGGCTCGCGTACTATGTCGTCCTTGTACTCGGCCAGACGCGCGGTTTCGCGCTGCTCGTGGGCCTCAGCCAGCAGTTGGGAGGATTCCTGCTCCTCTCGCTTCACCACCCCGTCTCCGACGTCATGCCGTGGATCCCCTTGCTCTTCCTCTACGCAGAACGCCTCGCCATCGGACAAGGACGGTATTGGCCAATAGGCGCACTTGTAGGGGGCCTGATGCTGCTCAGCGGAGATCCCATCGCCACCATCGCCGCGTTCTTCTTCTTCGTATGCTACTTCTTCGCACGCGTCTGGAAGAGAAACACCCAGGTGCCGGTGCTAGTCCCCATCGTTGCCGGGATAGTCAGCGCCACGCTTGCCCTCGGCCTGGCCGCCACGCAACTCCTCCCCTCAATTGAATGGTGGTCACATTCCTCGCCTGTGGCACGGCCCATGGCGCCTCTACCCAACATCGCCCATCTCATCGGCCTCATACTCCCGAATTGGGACGGCGGTGCGGCAAGACCGGGCCTCGAACGCTCCCTCGGCCTCTTCTTCATAGGACCCGTTCAACTCCTACTCGGCTGCTTGTGGCTGGCATTGCGCAACTACGCGCCACAGGCGCACCGCAGACGCATCGACAGCCTCCTCGGCATCAGCGCCGCGACGATCTTTGTCACGCTGCTGCTCACGACAGTTTCAACGAACGTGCTCACGATAGCCCGCTTCTTTAGACCCGAGCACCTCCTGGTTGCCTGCCCCTTTGCGCTCGCACTCGGAT
>JASJYE010000007.1 GCA_030123645.1 Candidatus Hydrogenedentota bacterium
TCTGCCGACTGTGTCTTTGCCCATTTCGACGAAGCCGTCTTCAACTGCTCAACCAAATCCGCAATCGTGACGGTACGGGAAATACGGATTGCGAGATGAACATGATCCTCCATACCGCCGACCCGATAACATTCGCAGCCCATATTTCGGGCGACGGTCGCAAGGTAAGCATACGCAGACGCGCTTATCTCGGTACTAAAGAAAGGCTGTCGATCCTTCGTGCTGAAAATCAAATGAACAATAACGAGACTCAACGATTGAGGCATGATTATGGAACAGGCTTTCAGCCCTTTTTCCTTCTTGATTCTTGACCTGGGACTCTGCCCAAGGCTGGTATGAAACGCGCCGTTGGCGCTTATCCAGCGATACGGGTTAGGTCCCCGGGGGCTGACCGGAAATGAGTGTAAAGCGTAGCAGCGGATTCCGGCGAAAATCAAGATAGAAGAGTAAGTTACGGCGCCTTCAGTCCCTGGGTCTCGGCCGGTAACTGTCCGATTGGCCGCGCGGAATCGACGCCGTCACCCACCTCTCCCCTAAGCGTTCCTTCGCGATCTGAACGATCTGACCAACGTGGTAGGAGGTGTGGAAGATCTGCAGGTTGATCGCCTCGAGTAAGGAAAGTTCCTGCCCTCGAATGGTCACCGGCTTCAAGAGATCCTGCGACGAAAACGAATCCAGAGCATCAAGCAAGCAGCCCCAGCCCTCTTCCCACTTCGCGAGCAGCGCCTCTCGCGTCGTCCTCCCCTCGGAGACGAATTCGCCATCGCGATTCCGGCCGGGCTTTTCGCCGTCGGCCGTAAGGGCGTCCGTCCACCGCGAGAGCATATTGCCCCGCAGATGCTGAATGAGAATAGCTACGCTGTTGCACTCGTCATTCATCGACCAGTGCAGGTCCTCCTCGCCCATCTGCTGGATCGCTTGCTCGCCAAGCTGTTTCATCGCGCGGTAGCGGGCGCGTGCGGATTCGAGATAGGTTTCGCCCAGTGCGGTGTCGTCCATACTGCTCGCTTCTCCCATCTTGATATCTTAGCATGCCTACCGCGGGACGCTCAGGCAATCAACGCAGCGGCCAAGCTCAGGATAAGGAAAAATCCGCACATATCCACGACGGTGGTCAATATGGGCGCCGCGGCGACCGCCGGGTCAATGTGCAGACGCTTTAGTATGAGTGGGATTGCGCCCCCCAAGGCGACTGCGAGCACCGTGTTGAGCGCCAGCGCCAGCCCAACGGCGAGCCCCAACCTCCAGTCGTCTTTCCACAGAAAAATGAACCCGCCAAGCAACAGTCCCAAGACGATCCCGTTGATCACGCCGACGATCACCTCCTGCTGCACAACCCGCAGGAAGTCGCGCGGACGAATCAGTCCAAGCGTCATTTCCCGGATCGATACCGCGACCGCCTGGTTGCCCGAGCAACCGCTTACGTTTACCAGGACAGGAATGAGCGCCGCGAGTGCGATCACTTTGTCAACGACGTCTTGAAACACGATGATCACTGAGGCGGCGACCAGACTGAGGACGAGATTGATCCCGAGCCACCGCAGGCGGGCGCCCGAGCGGCCGGCGATCGACGCGCTACGCAACTCGTCGCCCCCAATAATGCCGCTGAAGCGCATGAAGGTCCGCTCGGTCAGTTCGGAATGCGCCTCTTCCACGTCGGCCCGCTGGAGCACCCCGACGATCTTGCCCTCAGGGGCGATCACGGGCAGGCCTGAGAACTGATAGCGGTCGAAGGCCTGCTCCAGCTCTTCGAGCGGCGCGTCGACCAGCACGCTCACCGGATTGACGATCATCACTTCGCGGACAGGCTTGTCGTTCGGCGAGAGCACGAGGTCGCGCAGGCGCAACACGCCCACCAGCGCCCCGCTGTCGCTCGACACGTAGGCATATTGAACGCCGTAGTCGGAGTAGGCCTCCGCATTCGTCCGCAGGTCATCGAGCACCTCCCCGACAAGCAAGTCTTGAGGATAAACGACGAATTCCGTGACCATGAGACCCCCGGCGGTGTCGTGCGCGTGCCCGAGCAACTGCCGCGCCTCCTCCGCCTCCTCGGGATCCATACGTTGCAGGATCGCTTCCGCGTCCTCTTCGTCCATTTCCCCGAGAAGGTCCGCCCGCTCGTCGCTCTCCATCTCATCGACGATCACGGCCGCCTGTTCCGCCGACAGGTCCTCCATCAAGTCCGCCCCCTGGGCGTCCGAGAGCTCCTCGATCAGGTCCGCGGCGTCCTCGGGCTCCAACATGGTCAATAGGTCGGCCTGGTCCCCCTCGCTCAAGCGTGAGATGGCACGCGCCACCTCGAAGGGCGACAGCGTCTCAAGGAAGTCATGCAGGTCCCCGCTCGAGTTTTTTGCGACAAGGGCCTCCAACGTGTCCCAAGGTTCCATCTTCGCCCGATCCGGCATAGCTGTTTCCACTTCAGGTGCGTTTAGATTCGTTACGAACACATCGCGCGAAGACGGCATTCGCCCGGCCGACTGCCATAGCGCACAGAATCGCCCAAACGGCGGGTGCTCAGCCTCGATGTTCTCCCCTTTGCGACAGCCCGTCCTCCCCGGTGCTCTGGGCCGCTCCCTTATACATGGATACTCACTTAGGTGCAACTGGCGGGGGCAATGGCGGCGGCTCGTGATCGCGGGGCCGCGACGCGGCGGCCTAGGCCCTATCTCCTTGTGCATCGGGCACTAAGTGGACTATACTGGCGGCCTATGGGAGGGTAGGGGAAGGCGCATCTCAATCATGCCACCAACTCCGGAAAACTACGATCACGCGGCCTTCGCGGAGCGTTATCCCCTGCTCGCGACCATCGACGGCCCTTCGGACCTCAAGACCCTCGAACTCGAGCAGCTCGAACAGCTCGCCGAGGAAATTCGCCAGACCATCATCGAAGTGGCGTCTAAAAACGGCGGCCACCTCGCCTCGCCCCTGGGCGCGGTCGAATTGGCCATCGCCTTGCACTATGTCTACGATTTTTCCCAGGACTTCCTCATCTGGGACGTGGGCCACCAGGCGCACGCCCATAAAATTCTCACCGGACGCCGCGACCGGATCCATACGCTGCGGCGCAAGACCGGCCTGAGCGGCTACCCGAGCCGCTCCGAGAGCCCCTACGACGTCTTCGGCACGGGCCACGCTTCCACCTCCATTTCCGCCGCCCTCGGCATGGCCGTTGCCGCCGCTTACAAAAAAGGCGATGAACGCCGGGCCGTGGCGGTCATCGGCGACGGCGCCATGACGGGCGGCATGGCCTTCGAGGGGCTCAGCAACGCCGGTCACCTCAAGAAGAACGTCCTCGTCATCCTCAACGACAACGAGATGTCGATCTCGCGCAACACGGGCGCGCTCGCGGCCTACCTCAGCCGCATGATCACCGGCGGCATGTACAACCGCGCCAAAGGCGACATCAAGACCTTCATGGAACGCACCATGAGCAAGCACCTCTTCGAAAAGGCCCGCCGCGTCGAGCACCAGATCAAAGGCATGTTCATCCCGGGCGGATTCTTCGAAGAATTAGGCATCCGCTATTTCGGGCCAGTCGACGGCAACTCCCTGCCGACACTCATCGAGTGTTTCCAAAATCTCAAGGACATCCGAAAGCCCCTCCTCTTCCATTGCGTCACCACCAAAGGCAAGGGCTACCCCTACGCCGAAGAGGACCCGCTCAAGTATCACGGCGTCGGCCCCTATGACATTCAAACCGGCGAAAAGCCAGCGGCCGCCCACACGGCCGGCAAGGAGGCCGAGGCCGCTTCGTTTACAGAAGGTTTTGCGAGCGCCCTGATCGAAGCCGCGGAAAAGGACGAGCGCATCATCGCGATTACCGCAGCGATGGCGACCGGGACCGGCCTGGACAAATTCGAGAAACGCTTCCCAGACCGCTTTTTTGACGTGGGCATCTGCGAACAGCACGCCGTGACCTTCGCGGCCGGGTTGGCGACCCAGGGCTTGCGCCCGGTCGCGGCCATCTATTCCACCTTCCTCCAACGCGGCTACGACCAGCTCATCCATGACGTCTGCCTGCAAAACCTGCCCGTCGTTTTCGCGATGGACCGAGGCGGTCTCGTCGGCGAAGACAGCCCTACGCAACAAGGGGTCTTCGACCTCTCTTATCTCCGCGCAATTCCGAACCTCGTGATCATGGCGCCGCGGGACAACGTCGACCTCCGCCTGGGGCTGCACTGGGCCTTGAAGCAGGACGGCCCGGTTGCCCTGCGCTATGCCCGCGACAGGGCGCCGCTGATAGGGGCTTCAGAGGGACGAGACGTGACGCGCGGCGAAATCCTCCGCCAGGGCGACGACGCCTACTTCCTCGCTGTCGGGCCCGCCGTGCGATCGTGCCTCCTGGCCGCGGAAGGCCTCGAGGAACTCGGACTCTCCGTCGGCGTAGCCGATGCACGCTTCATCAAACCCCTCGACACCGACCTGCTCGATAGCATCGCGCACCTGCCGATGATCACCGTCGAGGAAAACACACTCGAAGGCGGCTTCGGCTCCGCCGTACTCGAATATTTCGAGAGCCAAGACCGCTTACAAGACCTGCGCATCAAACGCGTCGGCGTTCCCGACCGCTTCCTCCCCCACGCCACACGCGCCGAGCAACTCGAAGAGGTCGGCTTGGCGGTTCCGGGGCTTTTCGAAATCGTCCGGCAGCTCCTCGTCGACCGCTCCCCCCAACGCATCAAGTAACCGCATCCCTCCCCGCGACCCCTGGGTGCACGATGTCACGGCAAGCCCTGGGTGCCAATGCGAGACCGGACGTTCCGGCGCCAAACTCGTTTGGGGGTGCCTTCTGAACAACGACCCTACACCCCCAAGCTCCGCTTGGCGGTGGCACCCGCTCTAGCGAGCGTCTCTAGTAAACGTAGGGTGGGGCTTGCCCCACCAATTCGCGCGGCGACCTCAGCATCAATTCCTGGGGCAAGCCCCACCCTATAACTTGTAGGGGCGGGTCTCCGACCCGCCCAAGTTTTCAAGGTCAAACCGGGCGGGTTGAAAACCCGCCCCTACGCAGCACGCCCTAACCATTTGGGCGTGCCTAAAACCCGAACTTCTCAAGCGTGCTCTCCACGCTCCCCACGTAGCCCCCGCCGAAGAGCCGCACGTGCACGAGCAGCGGATAGAGATTGTAAATGTCTCGCCGCTCTTCAAAAAAACCTGGGAGAATCGGCCGAAGTTCGTTGTAGCGATTGAAAAAGGCGGACCCGAAGGTGCTGAACAACGTGATAAACGCCAGCTCGATCTCCGGATGCCCAAAATACACCGCCGGGTCAATAAAGCCGGTGATGTGATTGTCCTCCGCCAGCACGTTCGTCGTCCAGACATCCCCGTGCAGCAGAGACGGGTACTCGGGTTGCTCCAGACGCTCTTCCAATCCCGCGGCAAAGGCCTCGATTCTCCTCAGCAGCTTCTTGCCGATGCGCCTCGCACCGTGGGCCTCTCGCGCCATGTGCAGGAGCCGGTGCTCACAAAAAAACTCCGCCCACGAGTCCTCAAAGGTGTTGGGCTGATGAAGCGAGCCTATCAGCGTGTCCCGCTCCAAACCGAAGCGCTCCGCCCGTATGCCGTGCAACTCCGCGAGTAACTCTGCCGCGTGAATCTGGGCATTCGAGGAGAAATGGCTGCCCCCCGGCAGCATCTCCATAATCAGCAGCTCAGGCGCGGCATGAAACACCTTTGGAACAGGCAGCGTCGAGTGCGCAGCCAGATACTCGAGCATATACCCCTCGATGTCCAGCGTCGGCCCCTTGCTGCGGTCGAGTTTCACGACCACATCGCCAATTTCCGGCACGGCAGCGCGATAAACCTCGGCGACCGAGCCCCCGCTCAAGGGCCCGACCGACGTCGGCGGCTTGCCGAGCGCCTTCTCGATCTCGAAGTCAACCGCCCCTGGCATGGTCCGGGTAATGCTCTCGTAGGATGGTATCCAGAAGGCCCTCCGAGACCTCAGTGACAAGCTCGAACACCTTCTCGAAGCCCATCGGCCCCCCGAAGTAAGGGTCGGGCACCTCCTTCCCCTTCCGCCTCGGCGCAAAATCGCAAAAGAGTTGGAGGCGGCCCTCAAACTCATCCGGCCGCGCCAGATTCAGTTGGTGCAGGTTCTCCCGGTCCATGGCCAGAATGTACTGAAAGCGGTCGAAATCGTCCGCGCGAAACTGACGCGCGCGCAAATGCCCAATCTCGATCCCATGTTCGAGCGCCGTCTCCTGCGCCCGCTCGTCCGGCGGCTCCCCCGTGTGCTCGGCAATCGTACCCGCGGAATCCGCCCCAATCAGATCCACCAGCCCCGCCTCGTTCACGAAATGCGCGAACACGCCCTCAGCCGTCGGGCTGCGGCAGATGTTCCCCATGCAGACGAATAAAACCTTGACCATATGTCCCCGCAGTCAACCTGAATCAAGAAGGATTTTAGCCCTTAACCTCACGAGACAGCAAGCGTCTGGGTGAGGCGGGACTTTCGGATTAGTACTCGGCGAAGAGCAACTCGTGCAGGCGCGAACAGACAACGAAGAGCGAGTCAAGCCTGATCTCTTTGGAACAATACAAGAACGAATGCTACAGAAACGCTACAAAAGTGATCGCACACCCGCGCAGATGACCAGCGTAAACCCGAAGGCACAGACGATGGTTGCGCCTGTAGGCAGGTCCCAGTAGAAGGACGCCGCTATGCCCGCCGCACTTGTGAGAACTCCGGTTAGCCACCCCACTATCAGGCGTGTTCTAACCGTCTCCGCAAGAAAGACGCCACATACGGCAGGAGCGATGAGGAAGGCGAATACAAGAAGTACACCGACAATTTGGACAGCGCTGGTAACGACCAGACCGAATGTCGCATAGAAGAAAAAGTCCCACCAGCGCACATGGAGCCCCCTGGCGAAAGCTTCGTTGGGGTCGTCGGATATCAGCAGCAACCGTGTACGAGCGAAGTAATGGGCGATAGATATCGCCGTGTACAAAATGAAGATGGTCACGATTTCAGGCCAATCTACAAACAGGAGGTGCCCGACGAGGATAGCTTTAAGTTCTTCGCCGCCTTCGGGCGCTCGACTCAACACCAGGATTGCCGCCGCGGCCGAGATGGCGTACACGATGCCGATAAGGGCTTCCTGGGGAACGACGGCTTTCCGCGATCGGGTCAGCGTGAAGACCACGGCGCCCAATAACGTAAAGCCCAGCGCACAGAGGTAGCCTTGGGTGGAATCAAGCCCAAATCCCCACAGGAACCCCAGGGTGGCGCCGAACGCGGATACCTGGGCCAGGGCCAGGTCCACGAAAATGACTCCCCGTCGAACCACGTGAAGGCCGAGGTAGGCATGGATGCCGACCAGAATCAGGCACGCCACGAAGGGCTTTAGCATAAGTTCAAGAAAGTCAATCATGAGCTGCTAGGCCTTCGAAAAGGGTCACGAGTTGGCTCACGTCGTATTCAAGAATCGAGATGTAGTCCTGCACCTGGGGCGTATCGCCCACATTCTGACTAAGCTTGACCACTGCCAGGCCTGTTCGTTTGGAGAGCGTTTTTACAGCGCGATCGGGGAAGTAGACCGCCTGTACGATTCCATACACATT
Organism: Candidatus Hydrogenedentota bacterium; assembly: GCA_030123645.1. Taxonomy (GTDB): domain Bacteria; phylum Hydrogenedentota; class Hydrogenedentia; order Hydrogenedentales; genus JASJYE01. The sequence goes on from JASJYE010000007.1 coordinate 7,567, forward strand.
CGAGGTCTTGGCATGTTCAGTGAGAAATTCGAGTTGTCTCGGGCCGGGAGGTACGCCGGGTTTCGGCTCTAGGAAGTGCTCCATCCTCAGGCCGAGAAATTTCACGACGTAAGGCCACTGATTGTGATAGCCGAGGAGCTCGTAGCCTTTGTAAGGCTCCATACGGGTCAACCACTCAGCCATTTTTCTATCGATCCGCTCATGAAACAGCGACAACCTGTTGTTGTAGTCATCGGCGTGTGCAGGGTCAATTTCGGAAAGCTTGTTCGCGATATTCGCCGCCATGATTTTCGCATTGGCCGGGTCGAGCCAGTAATGCGGATTTCCAAATAGATGAATGTCTCCTTCCGCACGGCTCTGTTTGCGATCCGGCACCTCCAGCAACGCCACACCCAGTGAGAGATCCAAATCCCCCCGGTTTCCCGGCCGGACATCGCGATTGCCCGCCGCGTCCAGAAGGGGACCCCGCCAAAGCTCCAGATCGAGGCCGGCGTGGACGAATAGGTCTGCCCGTTTCACCTTCAAGACATGGCTCGGCCTTGGTTGGATGAAATGGGGGTTGAATTTTGGGAAAGCGACGTTGGCGACCTCTACATGATCGCCGCCGATCTCGCTTACGAGGTCGGCAAATGTCGAAAGAGTAGTGACCACGTTAACGGAGGCGGCGTAGACCGGGTCGTTGAACGAGCATATGCAGACCAAAATCACGATCAATTTTCTCATGGTGTTTCTCCTCTTCTATTGCAGCTTGTGTTTGTGCACGCCCACGGCAAACGTTCCCTGGAGAAAAAAGCGGTTGTCTCGCGCCCCGCTGGCCGATTCCACGAGCTGGTACTGCAACCGCAGGCGGGCAAACTCGCTCTGGAAAAAAGTGATATAGGCGCTGTACGCCTTCTCTTTGTCATCGGGCCACATCGGGTCCGCAAGGACAAGTTCAACCCAATCGTAGCGGGCCCCGAATCCCCAGCGGCGCGAGACCCGGAAATCGAGCAGCGAATAAAACCCGATAGGATCGTCGTTGGTCGAAATAACATCGTCTCGTTTCTGCGCATAGAGCTCCGACTGCCACTTGAGCGTTCGGACGGATGTGAAGTGATGCCGCAACGTGAGGTCCGCGCCGAAGGCCTGGACATCGCGCCGGTCGTCCGCACCCGAGGAACCGAGCAAATACGTGCCCCCGAGCTCAAGATTCGTGGACGGCGATAGGTCCCACGAGTTTTTAAGATGGGCATAATACGTCGGGTGGCGGCGCGTGTCGCCAAACAAACTACCGCCTTCCCCGATGCCCCCTTCAAGAATCCCGACCGTGACCTCCTGCGTGAGTGGCCCGGCAAACTGCGGCAGATACCGCGACACTTCGACGCCCGTGCGAAACAAGCCCTCGGCGCCCAAGTACCGCTGCACGACGAGCGGTTCGTCGACCGTATCAAGCTGATCCCTGTGCACCGCGCTCGCCTTACCGATCTTGGGCCGCATACGCCCCGCGCGCACCTGGAGTTGTCCCGGCAGCTCAAGAAATGTCACATAGGCCTCCTCGATCTCCACGTCTTCCGTATCCGAGAAGGTGATCGTCGAGTCGAAGCGCGTGTAGGGGTCGATATCGTGACCGATGGTCAACTCGAGTTCGCGCACACTAAATTTGTCGTTACCCTCTTCATCTTCCTGGCTTTCCGATAGGGCTCCCGCAATGTCGATCACCAAACCGATGTCGGGATTCAACGTCTGTGAGATCCTTGACCCCATAGCGGCAGGAGCGGGTTCGGGGGGCCTAGGCTGTGCGGGGCGCTCGACGACTGGAGGCTTGGTTTCACGGAGCAGCGCCGTATTTTCATTCTCCAGTGCTTGGATGCGTTCCTGCTGACCTTCCACGACGCTTTGAAGATTCTCCAGTAATTGAGTCAAGGCGTCGACATCTTCCTTCAACGATTGCACCTCTTTGTCGAGGGGTTCTTGAGTGTGGGCGAGTGGCATGACCCATGCCCAGATTATTAAAAATGAGCTAAAAGCGCATCGCATAATAGGTCCTTTTCTGAATATTCGGGGGGCCAAAGCACGGATCTGTTTCGACACGGAATTGGACAGGAGTCCTAAAAGGAAAAGGTTGGTCGAAACGGCTTATGCGGCGGGCGGTGCGCGCTCCGTCCAGACGTGAAGATCGCTCACCCAAGCGCGGGCGAATTCCGTACGAAACACGAGCGTAGAATTCAGGCCGGGGGGACCAGGAGGCACGGGAGCGCGGTGTAGCAAGCCCGAAACACTGTGATGAGAAAGGCAGACCCTACATGGCTCAGACAAGTGACTCGTGGAACCATCAGCATGCACATGGGGTGCAAGGGCGAGGAACAACCCCGCACACAGCAACAGTCCCAAGATCGATAGCCAAGGACCGCGATTAAGGCGTACACTCCTCATGACCTTAAAGAATATAGATTGGGCGAGGGATTGTCCACTTTTACCTGTGCCCCGAGATCGGGGCCAGGCAGTGTCTGAAGCCCTAAAGATGGAAACCTCGACGTATTCGTTTTCTGAGTTCCCGCTCTGACAGGCTCAAGGGGTCGACGCGCAGAATCGATGGGAATTCCTTCCCAGACCGCCCCCGGTCTGGTGAATACGCGAACCAGCTGACTTGCTGCGGACGCTTCTGCTTGGTGCGCGTGGTAGCACAGAAATTCGAGGACCCGGGGCATGTCCAGGGCTCGCTAGCCCCCAACGCGTCTTAAGTCCTCATTTCGTATGCAAACCAGGGCGATCTTTATGTCGTTTTGGTCGACCCGGGCTTCAAGATAGTCGAAGATGGATTTGAGTCGCGTCGTCCCGACGGCTTTCGCGGCCTCGACGACGGCACGATAGTCGGGGTCCGGCACCCACGGGCTCGCGTCGACGACCCCGTGCTCGACCAGATAATCCTCGAGCAACTTCGTCGCCTTCGAAGGAGACACACCCGTTCGCGCTGCCGCATCCTTCGGAGACATGCCCTCGGCATAGAATTCGAATACCTGGCTAAATGTTTCTGCTCGTTGCTCCTGCTTGCTCGTACGGGGACCCGCCTTATATTCGGATTCGTAGCGCGCGCCCCCGGAAGAATCCTCTCCCCCGCCCGACTTCGACTCGAGGTACGCATCGATCGCCCGCACAAAGGTCTCTCCGAAATCATGGGCTTTTTTCTCGCCGATACCTTGTACCTCGAGCATCGCCTCGAGCGTCCGCGGCAGCTTCGCGCACATGTCGCGCAGGGTCGCGTCGCCGAAGATGATGTAGGCGCGCACGGAGCGCTCGCGGGCCAATTCGAGCCGCTTCGCCCGCAGGACTTCGAAGAGTTCGCGATCGACCGCCTCCCAGATCTTCTCGGGGAGCTTTTTCTGTTTCCGGCCTTTCGGGGGCGCGGGCTTGAGTAGAGAAGGGACGTCGTCACCCGCCATCACACGCATCCCTTTGTCCGTCAGGGCAAGAATGTTGTACTCGCCGTTCTTGCTAAGGTATCCTTGACCCACGAGTTGCTCAATCCAGTCGCGCACGTCGTTGCGGTTGAAGTCGGAGAGCGCGCCGAAGCCGGGCAAGGCGTCGTGACCCTTCGCGGTGACGCGTTCCTCAGCGGATCCGGACAATACCAGGGTCGTGTATACCGGGCCGGCCACATCACCCAGAGAACGCACCACTTCGAGGATCCGTTGGCTGATGGACAGCGAATCCTCGTGGCAATCGACCGTCCCGAGGCAGGCGTCGCAGGCGCTACAACCCTCTTTCATGAACCGTTGGCCGAAATACTCCACCAGCTTCTTGTGGCGGCACGTGATGTGCGTGCAATACGCGTACATGTCGTCCAACTTGCCGATCGCCGCCGTGTAGACCTCGCCCTCCAGGTCCGCGAGCAACCTCCTCCAGAAGGCGTGGTCGCCCTTTGAATAAATGAGGTGGCATTCCGCTTCAAGGCCGTCGCGGCCCGCACGTCCGCTTTCCTGCTGGTAATGTTCCAGCGACTTGGGCATCCCCGCGTGAATCACGAAGCGGACATTGGATTTGTCGATCCCCATGCCGAAGGCGACCGTGGCGACAATGATATCCGCCTCGTCGCGCGCGAAGGCTTCCTGGTTCCGTTTGCGCGCCAAGTCGTCCATGCCCGCGTGATACGGCAGCGCCGCATGGCCCGCGTTGAACAGATGCTCTGCCATCTCCTCAACTTTCTTCCGAGACGGGCAATAGACGATACCGGCTTCGCGCGAATGGCGCTCGACGACTTCCAAGACTTGCTTAAAACGGTCCGTCTGACGCTCCACCGAGTAGCTGAGATTCGGACGGTCGAAATCGCCAATCCACATGGACGGGTCGTCCAAAGCGAGTTGTTTACAAATGTCCTCGCGCACGGGTTCCGTCGCGGTGGCCGTATAGGCATGCACCGGCACGCCAAACTCCTCCTTGAGCAGACTTAGTTGCCGGTAATGCGGCCGGAAGTCGTGCCCCCAATGGCTGATGCAATGCGCCTCGTCGATGGCAAAAAAGGATATCTCCAGCTTCTTGAGGTATTGCATAAAGCGATCCGTTGTGAGACGCTCCGGCGCGACGTACAGCAACTTCACCTTCCCCGCCTGAATCTCCCGATCGATCTCCCGCTTCTCACCTTCGCTCAACGAACTGTTGATACACGCCGCCTGCACCCCGCACGTCTGCAGGAAATCCACCTGGTCCTTCATCAGAGATATCAGCGGAGACACTACCACCGCCAACCCATCAAGCGCCAAGGCCGGCGCCTGATAACAAAGCGACTTCCCCCCGCCCGTCGGCATAACCACCAGCGAATCCCGCCCGTTCAATACAGAGGCCATCGCCTCCTCCTGAAGCGGCCGGAAGCCCGAGTACCCCCAATACTGCCTAAGAACGTCCTTCAGCACGTCCATCCCTACCCCCTACCCAAGCCCAAGCCCAAAAGTATACGTACCTCGCCCCCCAAAGCGAAACACGCCCCGCCGAATGATCGAAAGTCCCAGCGGCGCTTTCCATGTGGGGCCGCACGGACAGTCGAGGCAGAACGTTTTAGATATGGATGTCCCTAATTGTCCCGCCGAGCACCGGGAGGTTTAACGGACTCTGTGCAAATCACCATCAAGCTGGAGCGGGCACGTGGTCGGCGGGCCGCACTTGTTTGAAGCCCATGGCCTTGGTTTCGGTGCAGGCCAGTACACACACGCCACAGCCCCAGCATTTCTCGGGATCGACCCGGGCCTTGAGCTTCTTCGACTTCTTTCGTCCTTTGCCGGAAGTCTCGGGCTTGAACATTTCGATGGCGTCGAAATGGCAGCGTTCGACACAGTCTTGGCAGCCCTCGCACTCGGTTTCGTTGACGGCGGCCTCGTAGATGCTCTTAGCCCAAACCTTCCCGATGGACTCACCCACCATCTCCAGGGCCTGGAAGAGCACGCAGCAATCCTGGCAGCATTGGCAACTGTGCATAGTCTTGTCCGAGTTCGTGCCGTTGGTCCATGTGTGAATGAAGCCTTCGTCCTCGATCTTGTCGACGAGGCTCAGGGCTTCCTCGGCGCTGACCTCTCTGGCGGCGCCACGGGCGATGGCGTAGACCGCGCCGCGCCCGAACTGGAAGCAAACCCAATGCTTGTCTTCCTCAGAGTGGTCGCACGGCTCTTCGATGCCGGCCTTGCGAAGGCGGCACGGGCAAGGGATGACGGAGATGGTTTCGTGTGCCTTGAGCTTGAGCAATTCGCGGAAGTCGTCCGAAGGCGATACGTTGGACAGGCCCTCGAGTGCCTTGTAGGCGGGGACGACGCGCCAGGGCGGTTGGGGGAATTCGGCATACTTTTTCCCGAGATTAACGTACTGTTCGTTCATACTGAAATCTTCCCAGAGGTCGAAGAGCTTCCGGTCCTTCACCATGTCAATGTCTCTTGCCGTGAGGGTGGTGTCGTGAAGCATCAGAGCATCGAAGGCCAGACGGAAACTGCCGGGGTCGCGTCGAGGATAGACGACGCCTTTTCTCACGAGGGTATCCAATGCCTCCTGGACGATGTCCTCCGAGAATCCGGTCTTTTCAGCCGCCTCGGCGGCCGTCGCGGGCAGGTGTGTGGTGATCTGCGCTTGTTCAGCTGTCATGAGGTACTCGATAATGGCCAATAGCCTCTGCGAACCGGGATAGTCGAGTAGAGCGGCCACTGCCTCGAAAGCGTCATTGGACCTCATGCCTCTGGGCTCCTCTTCGGTTGGGCGATCTGGAACCGGCCTTTGCGTGAGCCGCCAGTATAGCGGCTGGACTTCGCCGCGAGTCAAGTCCCCGGGCACGAGCCCGATTGCGCCGATGGCGGAGCGGCCCTTCTGGTTTTTCAGGACACGTGATGATACTCTTCGCGCTCGCTTTGAACGAAATCACAACGAGAGGAACTCGATCATGGAATTTTCGGAACTTCTGCTGAAGCGGCGTTCTATCCGCGGTTTTGAGGACAAAGACGTGCCAATGGAGCTGATTGACGAGGTCATTGCCGATAGCCTCTACGCGCCCAGCGGCGGGAACCGCCAGGCCTGGGGCTTCATCATCGTCAACGACAGGGACACCGTCAAGCGGCTTTCCGATTCGAGCAAGAAGAACATCCTCGAGCAGATCGAGAAGGACCCGGACAGCTACATGGCCCGCTACAAAGACGGGCTGTCAAACGAAAAACTCAACGTCTTCCACAACGCCCCGTGCGTGGTCTTCATCCTGGGCGAGAAAGGCCCCATGGGCAAAGTGGATCCCGCCATCCTGGCGACCTACTTCATGCTCTCGGCCGCCGCCAAGGGTCTCGGCACCTGCTGGATCGGCCTGGGGACATCACCCGGCCCCGACATGAAAGCCGAGATCGGCGTCCCCGACGACATGACAATCCTCGCCCCGCTATGCCTCGGGTATCCCAAAAACATCCCCGATGTGCCCGAACGCAAACCCGCAAACATCCTGAAGCGGATTGGGTAGAATCCGAGCAAGGAACAGCCCCTACCTTGCAGAACGGTGGCCGCTTCAAACTTGCTTGCTGCGGTCTCTATGCATTCCCACCCGCAGCGTGCGAACCAGAGACCTATTGTGTATGATAGGATAACAGGATTGACAAGATGAGCAGAATATTGAACCCTATCGTAGAATCATAACGCATGTGAGATTGAACCGGAAGGCCGCACAGAACACAAAGAGAGGCCGTTAGTTGTTTGTGCGGTTAAGAAAAGAGGGCGAAAAAAGGAAAATGGACCACAGGGAATACGAAGAAAGTATGCAGACAGATCTTAGTGCGATTCGTGTGCTTTGCGGTGAAAAAAAGAGACTGAAAAACTCTGTTTATCCTGTTCATCCTGTCAAAAAGACACACGCTGGAACGGTAGAACCTTATGAATTCTCACCGGCACAGCCGGTGGTTTAACTCGATAATTAGAAAATCATGTCCAACCTGTTAATCCTGTCGAAAGAAACGACCGCTCAAGCGCCCAATTGCCGAAGACAAATCCAATGAAGGTACGCATCATTGCCAATCCCGTCTCAGGCGGTGGCCGTGGGAAGACCGTGGCGCAAACCCTTCAGGATCTCCTGTGCGAGGCCCTCGGCAGCGCTGAACTCATCCTCACCCAAAAGCCGGGCGACGCCGAAGAGGAAGCCGGGCGTAGCGGCGCCGACTGCATCGTCGCGGTTGGGGGAGACGGCACCGTCAACGAGATCGCAAACGGAATGCGAGACACGGCCGCGACCCTGGCCATCTTGCCCATGGGCACGGCGAATGTCGTCGCCCGCGAGCTGGGCATTCCACGCGATCCACAAGTTGTCGCAGCAATGATTGTGGAGCACCACATTCGCGAAATGGACGTAGGCGTTACGAACGAAAGACGATTTCTTCTCGGCGCAGGCGCGGGTATCGATGCTGCCGTTGCACAGGCCGTTAGCGAGCGCCGCGGCAGGTCCTCCAGCTACCTGAAATGGGTCGGACCGATGCTATCGACGGCCTTCACCTATTCCTACCCTGAAATACGGGCCGTCGTCGACGGCAAAGAAGTGAGCGCTACCGCCCAGTACGCGATCGTCGGCAATTGCCGCTACTCCGCGGGCGTGTTCGTCGCAACTCCCAAGGCGAAAATCGACGACGGCCTGCTCGACGTGTGCCTTATGCACAATCTGAATCCGCTCCGCCTGGCGCGTCTCGCGCTACAACTTCGGCACGCACGTTTTCTCGAACGCGACGATGTCGTGTACGTCCAGGGAAAACACGTCGAGCTTAGGCCGGCCTCGGACGATCCGGTGCCGCTTCAAATCGACGGAGACCCGGCAGGGTGCATTCCCGCGGAATTTACGGTTGCCCCGAAAGCGCTTCAGGTAGTCGTGCCGCGTTGATTACGCGCAGATCTTGGTGTTCAGGATGTTGAAATCCATCCCGCGCATAGGAGCGCCGCCGTTAAAGAAGCGTTGCCCGCCGAACTCGTAGTTATCGACTGCTGTGTGCGTGTGGCCGAAGAAGACCACTGCCGTATCGGAACCCGCACCTTCGCCGATATCGTCCAGATAATGGCGAATGCGCTCGACAGCAACGCTCGTCGGGAACGCGAACTTCGTAACGGCGCAATGGACCCGCGCGCGAAACGCAACGTCATAGATCGTATTGACGATTTCCCCCCGGCTTTCCCTGTGGAGGCAGGTCTCGCGGTAGCGTTCGAGATCCACCGCCGTCATTCTACGGTTCGCGACATCACCGTGAAGGAACAGCGCGTCGCCGACTTTCACGTAATACGGGTGCCACGCCAGGTTAGGCGTCCGCTCGGCGAAGTCATGCAGCTCGTCGATAAAGACCCTGACATGATCGTGGTTCCCCAGAACGAAATGGAAAAAACAGTCCGGCCAGCGCGCCGTAAACTTCTCCAGCCAGCGAATCGCCTTCCGCGCCGTCTCAGGTGTGCTGCCTTGGCAACTCCAGCGAAAATCGAAGGTATCGCCGTTCAATACAAAGATATCCGCCTTCGACGCGGCGCCATGAATGCCATGCATATGGCGATGTGCCTCGGAGCGCCTGCAGAACAGGTGTAAATCCGATACCGTGTAAACTTCTTTTTCCTTCACGCCACGTGACCCCTCAAGTTAGTGCTGCAAAAAGGCCCATACATACGAAAAAAAGCGCCCTAATTAAATTATACCGCATCCAGTAACGTCCCAGCGGGCGAATTGATGCCATCACTCGACGCTAGAGTCTTCCATGAGATGCATAAACCGCTATGCAACAATAGGTTATGCCTATAATTTTTCTGGAATCGGGCCCTTCCAGCCCAGCCGAATCAACATCGGACGCAAGGGCTCCAGGGTCCTCGGGAAATCGACCTCACGGCCATGTATCAGGTCCCAGCCCGCCTTCTCCTCCGTCGACAAATCGCAGGTGACCGGATCCTTACGCAGATTGATCACGTAGAGATAGCCGGCCCCGTCGACCTCGGTGTAGCGGGTCTTCACACCTTCGACCGGATATCCAAAATGATTGACCACTCGCGGGGCAATTGGAAGTGATCCCCGCGAGAGCACTTCGTCCATCGCTTCCATGTACTCCGTCGAAGCGTCAGCCCCACGCGCGAGCACGGTCTCGGGGCCGAAAGAAATCACATCGTTCTGTGCGGCGCCACGGGAATCGTACACAATCAACTTCATCGAGCGAATAACGCCAATCCCCGTATCGATCAATTTCTGCAAGGCGATGAAAGCTCCTTTACTAAGGGCGGGAGTCTCGGGAATGATCAGCAGTTTCATGCCGTCCCACTCCCCTCTTTCAAGCTGGCGCTCGCTAAGAAAGCGTACCCGGTGGCCTGCGAAGGAACTTCCCTCGTAAGCCCGGCGCACCGAAGCCAGATGCTCAGCGCCGTCGTCCAAAATCCGCGCCGAGTCACTCCAGAGAATCGCCACCGTCGCGGTATCCCGTCGAAACGCCTCAATGACGCCAGCCACACGGTCGATGTCATGAGCGGCAGTTACCAGCCCTTGCAGGGCCCGAAATTCAACCGCTCCCGGCGCACCGCCCTGCTTCGACCCTTGTCTAATGTCCAGAGCCAGTGCCGCGACACCTTCTACGGCGCTCTCCCATACGTAGGCTTGCACGTCCCTTGCGACGTCCCGTTCGTATACATCTTTCACTCCGCCGAAATCGATCCGGTGCACGACGATCAGCGGCGCTTGCGGAGCGAAGGACCTGCGAAGCGCCTGAACCATGCTTTGCTCAGGATAGTTCATACCGAATACCGGATGCCCGAACGATGCCCACGTTGTAAGCACGCCAATATCGAAGGCCTCCCCCAGGGCTTCATGGTCGATTCCATGTCTAGTTTCCCCGGGTTGAATAAAATCGCCTCGAAGTGCGAGCGCGATCGGCGCGGCCGAGACGGCCTTGCCGAAGCCGTCCGCAAAATTGATTGCGTGATCGGTTTTCAATCTCCGTTGGTAGGTCTGCCAGTCGTATTGATACGAACGCCTCTCGTATTCCGGCCACACTTCGATCTCATCGAAATCCTCAAACCTCTTCCGCCACATCCGGTTAAGCTCGTAGCGGTCTTTATACGTGGCCTTGACCTGCTCGATGAAGCCCTCGCGAAGGCTAGGACCCGCAATATCGAGAGTCCCTTGCACCACGAGGCCCAGAGCGAGCAGCGTGCCGCCCGACCCGAGGCTTCTGGCAAGTGTGGCAAGTTCTTCAGCCGAGCGGTCCCGGCCCGAAAGCACAGGCAAAAGCGCGAGATTGTGCTCAGCGGCGCTCTTGACGAGTTCCTCCAGGCGCGGCCCGGCTTCCGCCACCTCCGCCTCCGGGCCTTCGTAAAGCGCCGCGAAACTCAGCCCATACTCAGCGATCCGCTCCAACGAGGAAGCGTCGTCGTCAGCGACCAGACCCGCGAGAAATACGGGACGCCCCTTCGCTCTAAAAGCCCCGTCTGCCCGGGTGAGGCTGCCGAGATCGTGTACTTCGAGCGGGCTTTCACTCCGCCCAGACACCCCGTCGAGTGCCCAACGCGCGTGCAGCTTCTCAGTCGTCTCCAAGACGTAAGCCGCGAGGTCATAGGTCATGAACCAATCATCACGAACTTCCTCGACCCGTCGGAGCGCCTCCTCCAAAATGGCCAACCTCGATTCGAGATAAGACTGTCCTCCAGCATCGTCATCATCCAGGTTAACGTAGCCCTTCAAGTCGGCCAGCGCCGCATAGGCCTGCTTTAGCGCGGACTCTACGCCCGCACCGGAACGTTTGGTGATGACGAATTCCCGGCGTGCCAAAGACTTGGCGCCCCTTTGAAAGATCTCGATGCTTCCGAAGTACTCCCCATCCTGGGCCTTCGTTGCCTCCCACGTGTAGTGCAACGGGGTACTCCCGGGAGCGGCTGAGGTCTTGATGGTCGTATCCGCCACCGGCTGACCCCGCTCGTCTGAAAGTCGAAAAACCGCCTCGATAATCCCCAAGTCATCAGGCGCCAGCACTTCAGCTCGCAGTGGAATAGGAAGGGCCGCGCTCGGATCGTCGGGGAAGTCCACCTTCAGAAAGGCCCGCCCGCCCGACTCGGCGCCCAAATCACGGACTCGTATGCGCACGTCGTCCGAATGAGTAAAGGGCACAAGATCGGAGGCCTCCTCTTGCGCAACGGCGATCCACCCAATAGAAATCAAAAAGCCTACGACACTGAAGACGACGTGCCACCCTCTGTCCGCGGCCGGCAGTCCTTTACTCATCGCTTCAATCCTTATACTGCAATATTGTCACAACCTGCCCCAGCTGCCAAAGCGCACACTACCCATGTAGCTAGTCTCTGTTGCGGAAACATGCCATTCATGTCATCCCCGCGGAGGCGGGAATCTCAAGAAGTGCCCGGCGACCGCGAATTCGTGCTGAGATTCCCGCCTTCGCG
>JASJYE010000157.1 GCA_030123645.1 Candidatus Hydrogenedentota bacterium
AAGATTATACTGATACGTTCGCTGCTACCGCGCCGTCGTCCGAAAACGGGTGCCACCGCCCAACTTGTTGGTTCATCACGGATTTCCGTGAAAGGCCGCCGGCGTTCTAAGGAAGCAATACGCGTCGACGTTGAATGCATAGGCCAATCTCTTGGGGCTATGCTTGCTCTCGCAGCACAAACTATCCCTCCCCCTCGATGGGGGAGCTTAGGTGGGGGTGAGGCCTCGTTCGCGACCCTACCCCTCCCCTGACCCCTCCCGCAAGGGGAGGGGGATTTGTTAGGCTAAGACACCGCTATCGTTAATCTTGAACAACGGCAGCCTCCTTTCTATGTTCTCCTCTCTTGCAAGATGAACAATGAGCGTTGCCGTTGTCTTTGCTATTCATCAATCGGAAATCCGTGATGAAGCAACTTGTTTGGGGGTGCCTTCGAAGTCGGCACCGCACACCCCCAAGCTGCGCTTGACGCCGGAACGTCCGGTCTCGTATTGGCAGCCGTGACTTCCTCTTCCTTAACGACTTCATGCTCACAACTGACAGAACGTATCTATCTAATCTTAAAATGCTCTAGTATTCAGGTTGGTCCTGGCTATTCGGGCCGGGGTGTCTAAGTTTTGTATGACTCCGGCTGAGCCCCCGGGAGCGCGAGGCTAATTCTCCGATGGCCCGCCCTTGTTTTCCTCATCGACCACCGTGAAATCCGCGTCGACGGTCTCTGGATCCCCCGCGTCCGTTGGCTCGCCGCCGGAGGCCTCTTGTTCTTGGCCGTCGCCGCCTTGCGCGGAGCCTGCTGCTTCCTGCGCCGCCGCGGCTGCGTACATTGCCTCGGCAAGTTTATGCGTCGCCTCGGTCAAGGCTTCCATGCCGGCTTCGATCGCCTCGGTGTCATCTGCTTCGAGGGATTTCTTTAAGGCTTCCGCGGCCGATTCAATCTTTTCCTTGTCTTCAGAGCTTATTTTGTCGCCGTGCTCCTTGAGCGATTTTTCGGTCTGATAGATCAGTGAATCGGCGTTGTTGCGCATTTCGATGGACTTTTTCTTAGCCGCGTCATCTTGTGCGTTCGCTTCTGCGTCCTTGACCAATTGTTCAATTTCTTCTTCGCTTAGTCCGCTCGAAGATTCGATTCGAATTTTTTGTTCCTTGCCGGTTGCGAGGTCTTTTGCGGACACGTGAACCAGTCCATTGGCGTCGATGTCGAAAGACACTTCAATCTGCGGAACACCCCGGGGCGCGGGCATCATGCCCTCGAGGTTGAAGCGCCCTAGCGTCCGGTTCGCGCCGGCGAGTTCGCGCTCGCCTTGGAGCACATGGATGGTCACTGCGCTTTGATTGTCCGCGGCGGTGGAGAATATCTGCCGTTTCGTAACGGGGATTGTCGTGTTGCGCTCGATCAGTTTGGTGCAGATGCCGCCGAGTGTCTCGATTCCGAGCGAGAGCGGGGTCACGTCGAGAAGGAGCACGTCCTTCACGTCGCCGGAAAGGACCGCGCCCTGAATCGCGGCGCCCAGGGCGACCACCTCGTCGGGGTTCACCCCGCGGTGGGGCTCTTTGTTGAATAGGCCCTTTACGATTTCGCCTACCGCGGGCATGCGTGTCATTCCACCGACAAGTATGACCTCGTCGATATCTGCGTGCGTGAGGCCGGCATCCTCGAGGGCTTGCAGGCAAGGGTTTTTCGTGCGCTGGAGAAGGCCATCGCAGAGCTGCTCGAGCTTGGCGCGCGTCAGCGTAATGTTCAAATGTTTCGGCCCTGAGGCGTCGGCGCTGACGAAGGGGAGGTTCACGTCCGTCGTCATCGTCGTGGAGAGTTCGCACTTGGCCTTCTCAGCGCCTTCTTTCAAGCGTTGCAGGGCCATGGGGTCTTTGCGCAGGTCGATGCCCTGCTCGCGCAGGAACTCTTCTGCGAGCCAGTTGATGATCGTTTCGTCGAAATCGTCGCCGCCGAGATGCGTGTCACCGCTCGTGCTCATCACCTCGAAGCTGTCATCGCCAATGGCGAGGAGCGATACATCGAAGGTCCCGCCGCCGAGGTCGTAGACGACGACTTTCTCGTTCTTCTTTTTCTCGAGGCCATAGGCGAGCGCGGCCGCTGTCGGCTCATTGATGATGCGCAGCACCTCGAGGCCGGCAATTTTCCCCGCATCCTTCGTGGCTTGGCGTTGAGAATCGTTGAAGTATGCCGGGACGGTCACAATGGCTTGTGTGACTTCTTCGTTGAGGTAGAGTTCGGCCGTTTCTTTCATCTTCTGCAGGATCATCGCCGAGATCTCGGGCGGCCGATAGGTCTTGCCCTGCACTTCCACTTGGCAATCGTCGCCTCTGGCGGCGCTCAAGGTATAGGGCACGAGCTCGCGCTCCGTAACGACTTCGCCATAGCGCCGGCCCATGAAGCGCTTGATGGAGAAGATGGTATTCTCGGGGTTCGTCACGGCCTGGCGCTTTGCCACTGCGCCGATAAGGCGCTCTCCGTCTTTGGTGAACGCCACGACCGAAGGAGTCGTGCGGTTGCCTTCAGCGTTCGCAATGACCTGCGGCTCGCCGCCTTCCATGACGGCGACGCATGAGTTCGTGGTGCCGAGGTCAATGCCGATTACCTTAGCCATAAATTCTTAACCTCCCGTAATATAGCGGATTTTCCGCGTGCGCGTTGGTTTAAGCGTTACCGTTCACGGCCTAAGACGCCAATGAAATCAAGGCTTTTCACGCTCAGAATACAAGAAAAGGGACAGACACGTCTTCGCTCGTGCCTCGCTTCGCTTGGGTCTACTTTTGAAACCACCCAAAAGTCCCTTTTTTGCTTAGCTTTCCGCGTATTCTTAGGGCGAGAATCCTCTGAACGCTTACGTTTAATCTCATTTAGTCCGATGCCTGCTCTTCATCATCACCAAGGCTTACAACGACTTTACTTGGGCGCAGAATCTGACCGCCCAGCTTGTAGCCGCGCTGAAATTCCTTTGCGACTTTGTCTTTGGGAACTTCCTCCGATTCGACCTGCGACACCGCTTCGTGAACGTTGGGGTCGAAGGGTTGGCCGAGCGCTTCGATCGGCTCGAGGCCGTTACGCGCCAGGACCTCGAGCAATTGCTCTAGGACCATTTTGACGCCGTCGGCGAGCGGGCCGCTGGCGTTCTGGGTGTGGTCGAGGGCAAGTTCGAGGTTGTCAATGACGGGCAGTAGATCATGGATGAGGGATTCTGAGGCGGTCTTGCGAATGCGTTCGACCTCGCGTGCGCTTCGCTTCCGGTAGTTATCGAATTCAGCCCGGCCACGAAGAAGCTGGTCTTTCAACTCCCCCGCCTCGGCCTCGAGGGCCTCGAGGGGGTCGAGCGTTTCGACGGGAGACGCCTCCTCCTCGGATTCGACAGGCGAGCCGTCCGGCTGAGGCGCTGAGGTTTCGAGGCTATGTGCGGCGTCGGCTTCGGCGTCTTCGGCGTCTATCTCGGCCCGCAATTTGCGCTCGAGCTCGGTCTCTTGTTCGTTGTTTATCGTCACGCTCTTTGCTGCTCCTAAGATGGTCCTCGCCTCAGCGCGCAAAACGCGTGAGGAGGTTGCCCAGACGCGAGGCCGTGTACTCGACGAGACCCGATAGGCGCGAATAGGACATCCGCCGGGGGCCAAGAACGCCCAGCATTCCCACCGTCTTACCGTCCACCTCATAAGGGGCCGAGACGAGGCTCAATTCTTCAAATCCCACTTGGTGCGCCTCCGAACCGATGACGACCCTCGAGGGATGTGGTTTCGGATTCAATATGCCCGCCCGCAAAAGGCCCGCGATTCGGTCGCGTTCCTCCAGCAGCCCAAAAACTTCCCGCACTTTGTCAACATCGTGAAACTCAGGTTGCTCGAAAAGTTGCGTGGTCCCCTCCAAAAACAGGCGCCCGGACTGGTTGTCTGGGAGCAATTGCAGCAGATCCAGCGCCTGTTCCGCCAAGCGCCGCTGTTCATCGATGAAGGCGTGCAGCTTTGATTCGAGCGAGGAGGAGAAGGCGTCTATGGGTGTGTGGCGGAAGTGCTCATTGAGAAAGCGGTTGAGGCGCTGCGCATCATCGGGGGTGATCCTTTTTGAAGTTTGGAGGACCATTGTGCGAACACCGCCGTAATTGTCGGCAAGCAGAAAAGCCAGGCGTTGTTCGCCGATCGGCACAATTTCAACGTGCTCGACCAGCGCTACGTTTAGCGCCGGCGCTTCGACGATGCTTGTTTGATGCGAAATGAGCGCAAGCAGGTAGCTGGTTTGACGCAGGACCGCATCTGCATCATTCAGTTGGTCCGTGAGATGGCTCTCGATGCGACTGCGCTCACTCTGAGTTAGCTCTTGAATGCTCATGAGGCAATCGACATAATGCCGATAGCCATTGTCAGTTGGTATCCTGCCCGAACTCGTGTGGAGCTGTTGGAGGAAACCCATATCCTCGAGGTCCGCCATGACGTTGCGCACTGTCGCGGGGCTGATATCGAGCTCGAAGCGCTTCACGATGGCGCGGGATCCGACCGGCTCCGCGGTCGTGATGTATAGATGTACGACGGCCTGTAAAATAAGCTGTTCGCGTTCTGTGAGTTTAGAGTGAGGCACTTAGGGATTCCTGATTTAGCACTCGCCAGAGAAGAGTGCTAACAGCTTCTCGGAGCATACCATACGCGTTTGGGGCTGTCAAGCAGGGGGCTCGCCCCGCTTGCGTTTTGCAGGCCGGGTTGACGCAATGCGGGCTGCTTGCTATCGTAGCTTTCCGCGATTTAGCGACTGTAAAGGGACAGAATAACTATGGTTTTTCAAGGTAGATTTGCCTATTTGCTGCTGCTCTTAAGCAGTGTTTCGCTGACTGTTTCAGGGTGCTCCGGCTCCGAGGAGCAGCAGGGGGGAGGCGCATCGGCCAGCCTGTCCAGCGGCGCGGAGGGGCGGGTCGTTATTCTCGGCTTCGATGGCGTCGAGCCGACCATCGTCGAGCAGATGATGGACGCCGGCGAGCTCCCCAATCTGGCGAAGCTGCGCGATGGCGGGACCTACTCGCGGCTGCAGTCGAGCAATCCGCCGCAGTCGCCGACGGCCTGGTCGTCGTTCACGACCAGCAAGCATCCGGGCAATCACGGGATCTACGACTTTATACTGCGCACGCCTCGGAACTACCTGCCCGGCGTCGGCTTCGGCAGCGTCGTGCACCCGAAACTGGCCGCCGACGGGTCGCTCGCCTCGCCGCCAGGCTTCAAAAACTTGCGCGAGGGCGAGAGCTTCTGGAAGGTCGCGAGCGATCAGGGCGCGCGTTGCAAGGTATTTTCCGTTCCCTTTGCTTTCCCCGCAGACACCCTTGAGGAAGGCTGCATGCTCGCCGGTCTGGGCGTACCGGACCTGCGCGGCACCACGAGCACGTTTTGGCTGATGTCAGACGCGTTCACCGAACCCGAGGATATTTCCGGCGGCAAGAAACGCCCGCTCAACTTTATTGGGGAGACGGCGAAGGTTGAGATCGAGGGTGCGCGCAACCCGAGTACAAGGGAATACACAACAACGACCATTGAAATTCGCGCGGACCGCGAGGCGAAATCGCTGGAAATCGGCCTGCCGGATACAACGCTGAGCTTGAAGGAAGGCGAATGGTCTGCGTGGGTGGAATGGAGCTTCGACGTGTCGCCGAAATACACCGTCCGGGCGATTAGCCGCTTCCACGTGCTGGAGGTCGGCGAAGAGGTGCGCCTCTACATGACTTGCCTGCAGTTTCATCCGCGCGACCCCTACATCCCCTTTACTTCCCCGGAAGGCTACGCGGCCGAGCTGGCCGACCGCTACGGATTTTACAAAACGATTGGCTGGATTTACGACACGCATGCCCTGCGCCAGGGCGGACTGACGGATGACCTGTTCCTGGATGACATCGAGAAAACGATGCACTGGCGCGAGGTGCTGACACTCGACGAGATGGATCGCGGCAATTACGACCTCCTCATTTCAGTGTGGACCGCCACGGACCGCGTCGGCCACATGTTCTGGCACCACCGCGACCCCAAACATCCGCTGTACACCGAGGCGGGCAACGCCAAGTATGGCCAGGCCGTGGAGGACACCTACCGGCGCATGGACGGGATCGTCGGCAAGGTGATGGAGAAGCTCGGCGAGGACGACCTGCTGATGATTTTGTCGGACCACGGGTTCCACAGCTTCCGCCGCGGCTTCAACGTGAACACCTGGCTCATCCGAAACGGCTACCTCGCCGTGGAAGGGCAGACGGACGCCGCGACGGCGATGAATGAGAGACGGTTTCTACGGG
>JASJYE010000158.1 GCA_030123645.1 Candidatus Hydrogenedentota bacterium
AGATTACGGAACAGTTGCGTCTTCAACTCTCCGCCAGCACTCCCGACCCGTAACCTGAGAAGTACAAAGAAAAAAACAAGCCCCCACTTGTCATTGCGAGGGAGCGAAGCGACCGTGGCAATCTCTTCAACCAGCCATCTGCGTTCATCTGCGTAATCTGCGGCTAAGTAATGCGCGCATCGACCCTACATCGCCTAGCCGTCTCCGCTCATCGATAAATAGAGGCTACGTCCTCCCTGCCCTAGCGAAGATGCGCCTTGGCATGATGAGGACGGCCCCCATGACGCGACTCACCTCTTGGCGTCCTTGGCGGCTTGGCGGTTCAACTCAACCCCCGATATCGTCCTGATACTTCCGGTACAGCCCGCGGAATTGGTGATACGTCAAATCCAACAACTCCGCCGCCTTGCGTTGATTGAATTTCGCCTCGCTGAGCGCCTTCTTCAGCAACCCGAGCTCGACCTCGCGAATGGACTCCTGAAACGACTTGGACAAGTCCGGTTCCGGCCGGCCGTCTGCGTGCGCAGGTGTCTCCGCCGGTTGCGGGGATGGTTCCTCCTCGTGAACAGACTCCTTCGCAGACGCACCCGCCTGCGGGAGCTGCGTCGAGAAGGCCTCGAAGGGATCGAAAATGATCTCGTCCTTGTCAATGACCATATCCGCAGATCGGTATACTGCACGCTCGATCACGTTCTTCAATTCGCGCACGTTCCCCGGCCAATGGAATTCGAGCAGCAGCTCCATGGCTTCCTCGGTGATCTCCGGCATCTCCGCCCATTCCAGTTCAAACGCCATCCGCGCCGCAAAGTGGTTCGCGAGCAAAGAGATGTCTTCCTGCCGCTCACGCAGCGGCGGAAGCACAAGCACCTCGAAGGACAAGCGATCGAGCAAATCAGGCATGAATTCGCCCGACGCCGCCATCGCGCGCAGATCTGAATTCGTCGCACCGACAATCCGCACGTTCACCTGAATCGGTTTCGAACTGCCCACGCGCTCGAAGGCGCCGTACTCCACAGCCCGCATGATCTTCTGTTGCACCTGGAGCGGGATACTCCCAAGCTCATCGAGAAACAGCGTGCCGCCGTCCGCGGCCTCAAAGCGTCCCCGGCGCCGGCCCGTCGCACCTGTAAACGCACCCGCCTCATGCCCAAACAACTCCGCTTCGATGAGCGTCGAAGCCAGCGCGGAACAATTCAGCGCCACGAAAGGGCCATCCCAGCGCCGCGACAGATAATGGACACGGCTGGCCGCCAGCTCTTTGCCCGTACCCCGCTCGCCGACGATCAATACGGGGCGGTCGATCTGCGCCACCCTCGACAGCCGCTCCTGGAAATCGAGGAAGGCGTCCGACTGCCCCAGCGCCTCATGGACCTCCGAACGGCCCTCAGTTTGCTCCGGATCGAGATTATCTTCACTCATGGCAAATATGACCGATGCTTAGCAAATTCGACTATTTCTTAAGGCATACTACCAAAATCATAGAGACGTTTCCAAGACGGTTTGTTTTCTTAACCCATTGGAATGATTGCCTTTGCAGGAACTTCCCAGCCTTGGCATGCCGGTTGCACTTTCCCAGGCGAAATTGACAGCCAAGAGCCAGTTAAACCGCTCGCGGAGCGGCTCGGAAAGGACAGGCCATGGGTGCGGCTGCATTAGCGAGTCCTACGACGGAAGAACGGCGCTCACGGCGGGTTCCGTTTCGGGGCGAAATTGAATATCGATACGGCGGCAGCGAGAGCGGCAAGGCACAATGGTGCAGCGTGGGCCGCGAAGGCGCGTGCATCCGCATTGGGCGCTATCTGCGCCCAGGCAGGCGTATACGCGTCGAATGCCACGGCCTCGATTTAGAGGCCCGCGTCATCTGGTGCCGCGCAACGGCCGGCGGAGACCATTTCGTCGCCGGGCTGCAAATCGTCAACGGCGGCGCAGAAGCGTCGATGCTGGCCCTCAGCGCGATCGTCCAACGGCTGATCGCGTGAATATAAA
The DNA here is from genome assembly GCA_030123645.1 of Candidatus Hydrogenedentota bacterium. Lineage (GTDB taxonomy): Bacteria > Hydrogenedentota > Hydrogenedentia > Hydrogenedentales > JASJYE01. The sequence goes on from JASJYE010000158.1 coordinate 1,987, forward strand.
GGTTTGAGAAAGGTAACTAAAGGTAGAGAATACCGTTTGGAGGAATACCGATGGGTATTTTTACACGAGTGCGTGACATCATCAGCGCCAACCTCAACACGATGCTTGAGAAGGCCGAAGACCCCGAGAAGCTCATCAAGTTGATGATTCGCGAAATGGAGGACACGCTGATCGAAGTCAAGGCGTCGTGCGCTGGCGCGATGGCGACCAAGAAGAAAATTCAGCGCGAACTCGAAGAGGTCAAGGACCGCTCCCAATCCTGGGGCGAAAAGGCACAGTTGGCCGTCGACAAGGGCCGCGAAGAACTCGCCCGCGAGGCGCTAATCGAGAAAAAGCGTTACGCCGAGCGCGCGGACGCCCTTGGTAATGAGGCCGCGCAGTGCGACGACCTGGTCGCCCAGTATCGAGACGACATCAAGCAGCTCGAAGACAAGCTCGGCACCGCGCGCGAGAAGCAGCGCCTTCTCATCCAGCGCCATGTCCGGGCGCAACGAAAGATGCGTACCGAGAGCAATATTCGGCGCATGGACACCTCCGACGCGATGGCCCGCTTCGATAACTTCGAAGAGCGCATCGAACGCATGGAAGCCGACGCCGAGCTCGTCAACTACGGCCGGAAGCCGACCTTGGAGGAAGAGTTCCGCAATTTGCAAGGCGACGAAGACATCGAAGCGGAACTCGACGAACTGAAGAAGAAGAGCGCGGACGGCGGCAACTAAGCGCCGTCCCTTCTTTTCAATAAGTGGGCATGGGCGTCATCATGGGCATGAACCACAACTGAAGGAAGGCTACGATGGATAATATACCTACAGGACCCTTCCCCTTCCTACTGATCAACATCCTACCGATTACTATCCTGATTGTTATTCTGGTGGTTATTTTGCGAGCACTGCGCTTCAAAGGCCGGCACAACCGCCGATACGACTCTGACGACGCACGCACGATGCAAGAGATCAATCGCGGCCTCCAGCGGATGGAGGACCGCATAGAGGCCCTCGAAACGCTGCTCATGGACCGGCCGGAACGCTCACGGCCGCGCCGCGAAGCCCCGCGAGGAGAATGACGATGGCCTGGGCAGACATTTTGAACGACGGATCCGTTATCCGACTGGCGGGGATGCTCGTCGCATTTCTCCTCATCCTCCTGTTGTCCATAGGCGGGTTGAGCGTCGCCTTCGTCAAGGCCCTCAGAAGCGGCGGGTCGACCCGCAAGGTCCGCCAACTCGAAGCCCAGGAAGCCCGGGCCTTCCAAGACCTCCAACGCGGTTTCAGGCGCATGGAAGAACGCATCGAATCTTTGGAAACGCTGTTCATGGGCCGCTCACAGCACCGCACCTACGACAGAGAACGAGAACTTGATTAAGAATCGACAATTGAGCATCGTGAATCAGGCGCGAACTTAGGAGGACGTCATGAACATAGGCGAATTAGCCATCATCGCAGTGTCGGGTGTCGTCGCCGTCATGATCTTGTGTACGCCCGTCCTTATGCTCTATCTCATTATCAGGGCGTTTCGAGGTGACGGCAAACGCTCCGGCAAGACCGAGGCCGAAGAAACGCGCCTGATTCAAGAAATTCATCACGGGCTTGTGAAGATGGAGCGCAGGATCGAGTCCCTCGAAACTTTGCTCCTCGACGCAGACCGCACGAAACGCGCGCGCTTCGACCGCGAATTGAGTGAAGAGTAACGACAGACGTTTGCAAACAAGCGGGCATTCAGAATAGAGGATAGAACGATGACGCATAGGGATGATAGAGAGACCAGAACGACGCTCTACCGGTCGCGTAGCGGCATGTGTTGCGGCGTCTGCAAGGGCATCGCTGAATACTACAGCTTCGACGTATTCTGGACACGCGTCCTCACCGTCATCGCTGCAATCTTCGCCGGCATTTGGCCCGCCGTCATCATGTACGTCGTTGCGGCGATGGTGATGAAGCTCGAGCCCGTCATGCCGTTTGAGTCCGAAGAGGACGAGGAGTTCTACCATAGTTATTCGGGCTCGCGCAGCATGGCGCTGCAACGGCTCAAGCGGACTTTTGACAACTTGGACCGCCGCATCCAACGCTTGGAAAGCACGGTCACGACACGCGACTACGATTGGGAGGAACGCCTGAACAGCTAAAGGCGTGCAGCCCCTTCGCTAAGTTCGGTCGCAAGAAGAACCATTGTAGCGGGCGGGCCCATTGTCGAGTTACGGACCCTGAGCGGCCCCAGATACCTCGACGAATCGTAACGCAAACCGGGGACGCAAGGGCCCATTAAGCAGGAGAAAATCAATGAGCGGCACATCGCGCACACTGCCCGGCCGGGCCCTCCGGATGCTCCTCCTGTGGCCCATTTTCCTGCTGTGGCGAATGGTGACCGCCCTCTGCAACGCGCTCGGGATCATCTTCAGCATCATTTTGGCCATCGCGCTTCTGGGGGCAGGCTACCTACTCATCTCAACCTTCATCGGCATCATCGTCGGTCTCCCCCTCATGATATTCGGAGCATTCTTACTCGCGCGGGCGCTCTACTAAACCGCGTTTCAGACCACTTCGGGTCACGTATCATGCCCCACGTGACCTTCGAGGACAGACCTTAGATCCACGGCGTCTGTCCTCCTCTTTTTCAGCCCCGAGCCACGCGCCGGCCCGCATCGCTTGACCCGAACGCACAAGAAGTAGAGAATACGCAGGCGATACCCGACCATAGCTTCAGCAACAGAAAGAGGAACAATGTCGCCCATCGAACGGAAAATCGAAGGACCGACCTGCGCTAACGGTTAAGGCCCATAACCCTTAGGAGAAGCACAATGCTCAAGCACTTCAAGGTCCTGCTCGCGGCGATCCTAGCGACTCCCTTCGCCCACGCCAACGACGCCGACATTTTCGACGCCGTCGAACACCACTTCGTCGACAACAACGGCGTCAAACTCCACTACGTCACCCTCGGCCAAGGCAACCCCATTCTCTTCGTCCACGGCTTCCCCGACGTGTGGTTCTCCTGGGCGCATCAGATGAACGGCCTCAAGAACGACTACAAAGTCGCCGCCATGGACCTGCGCGCCTACAACAAAAGCGACCAACCCGAAGGCGTCGAGAACTACAGGATGGAACTACTCCTGGGCGACGTCACCGCCGTGATCGACGCGCTCGGCGGCAACGTCACCCTCGTCGCCCACGACTGGGGCGGGGCAATCTGCTGGCGCCTGGCGATGCGCTCCCCCGAAAAAGTCAACAAACTCATCATGTGCAACCTCACCCACCCCAAGGGCTACATGACCGTCCGCCAAAACGCCACCCCCGAACAAAAAGCCAACACCGCCTACATCGAAGCCTTCCAGGCCCCAGACGCCGCCGATAGATTCAACTCCACCCTCCTCGCAACCATCGCCGGCGGGGCCAACAACCCCCACCACGAGCGCTACAAAGCAGCCTTCGAACGCTCCTACGTCGACGGCATGCTCAACTACTACCGCGCCGCCTGGTCCGGCCTCGAATCCGATACCCAAGCCGAAATGCCCCAACTCACCATGCCCGTCCTCCAATTCCACGGCCTAAAAGACACCGCCGTCGACAAAGACGGCCTCCGCGACACCTGGAACTGGATCGACACCGACTACACCCTCGTCACCCTCCCCCAATCCGGCCACTGGGTCCAACGCGAAGCCGCCGACATCGTCACCACCACCATGAAATGGTGGCTAAAAGCCCGCGAATAACTACTCACAAATCTCTCTCCATCTAATCACCCGTAGGGTGGGCGTCTCGCCCGCCATGCCACGCGGTCCCCCGCGTCCGCAAGGGCCGACCCCCAACCCGCCCTTTTTTAATCCCGCGACTATCCAGCCTAATTCATCAGTAGGGCAGGCGTCTCGCCCGCCATGCCACCGACGCCGCAACGGGAGGGACTCGGTCCCCCGCGTCCGCAAGGGCCGACCCCCGACCCGCCCTTTTTAAATCCGGCGACTATCCAGCCTAATTCATCAGTAGGGCAGGCGTCTCGCCCGCCATGCCACGACGCCGCAACGGGAGGGACGCGGTCCCCCGCGTCCGCAAGGCCCGGTCCCCGACCCGCCCGACACCCCGGGACGGTCGAGTGCCACCTCGGCCCGCGCGGCCAACATGGAAGCCGGCCCTCCCAACGCCCTCCCGCACCATCCCCTATAGATCGCCCCCACACCTTGCACTTCCCCCATAAACAAAGGCGCCAAACAATGGGTGCTCAATTAACAATGTTGCACTCACAAGCGATCTTTCGAAGTTTTCTTTTAGGAGCAGAGC
>JASJYE010000159.1 GCA_030123645.1 Candidatus Hydrogenedentota bacterium
GTACGCTTTTTCTTAGTCTCTTTGGTTTCAGACTTCCTTCTCCCAATTTCCCGCGTAGCGGGTTCTAACTCGCAATGACAAGGTGGGGTGATTCATTCCGGTGAGCTATTCGGGTTAGCGCCCATTGAGCGCAGGCGCGCATCTTTTTAGGGAGGCGCGATCGAATTCGTGGGCGGTTATTCCGCCGCGTATTTGGCCGAAACCGTGCTGCTGAGGCCCCCGCGCGGGTTGGCCTTAACCTCGATCTCCATTGACTTTGGTTCGATGGCTTTCACGAGGTCGTCGAGCATTCGGTTTACGAGGTGCTCGTACCAGATCCCGACGTCCCGGTACGACATCAGGTAGTACTTCAGCGATCGCAGCTCAACGCACTTGTTGCGGGGTGTGTACGCGATCGTCACCTCGGCGAAATCGGGCAGGCCCGAGAAGGGGCAAACGCTCGTGAATTCGTTCGTCGTGGTGACAACTCGAATGTCTTGGCCAACGGGCTTGCCGGCGTATTCATACTCGAAGCACTCCAGGCAGCCCGCGTCGATGGCCTCGGGGCCTTTGAAGGGCAGCGTTTTGTCCCGCGCTCCAAACTGCTCGCGAGGAGCGGGCTTATCGTCCATAGTAAATGCACCTCGCTGTACAGGTCTCGGCGACGACGACCGCGTCCAGCCCAGACATATCGTCCGCGACGGCATTCCAGATCCAGCGGCTGAGCTCCTCCGAAGTCGGGTTTTCGAGCCCAGAGATTTCGTTCAGGCAGCGGTGATCCAGCCCGTCGTACACGTCCTGAAGACGCGGAGTCAGCGCTTCGGCATTCTCGGCGGCGGCCTCGACGACGAAGCTGTGGCCGTGCATGGTATGGCACTTGTGCCCTGAAGGCAAGTTGGGCAAAGCATGCGCCGCTTCGAAGCCGAAGCGGATCCTCTCTGGAAGTCCCAATTGCGAATCCTCATGCAAGAGCTTGGGCGCGAAGATCTGCTCACCGCAAATGGATACCCGCACGTCCTTGAGGCCGGAAAGTTTGGGCGACATCCGTTCCAGAATCCAGCTTCTGAGACCTTCTAGCGTCGGACTCTCGAGGCCCGGGACGTCGTTGAGCCTCTGGTGATCGAGTTGTGCATAAACGTCTTCGAAGCGATCGTTAATCTCGGCGTAGTCGACCAGCCAGCCGAGCCGGGGATCGCACTCGCCGCCGACCACGAGTTCAACCCGGAAGCTGTGGCCGTGAAGGCGGGCGTCGTCGTCTTGCCACGGCGTGGTGTGCGCCGCCTCAAACTGATACGACTTGACGAGGTCGACCTGCACTCACACCCCCTTCTGGCCGGGCGGCCAGATGAACTTATGCAGTTGCAATTGAAACCGGACGTCGAGACTGTCATCGAGAATCCATTGCACAATTTGTACCGCTTCGATCATATCTGACACCGGCGAAAAGAGTACGGCATTGCAGCGGCTTGGCAAGTCGTATGTCTTGACAATCTGCCTGCTCCATTCGTAATCGCCACGGCTTGCAATCACGAACTTCACTTCGTCGTGCATGGTCAAGGCGTCGATGTTCGACCAATCGTTCTTGTCGCACTCGCCGCTATCCGGGCACTTGAGATCCATGATCTTGATCGCCTCTGCCGGCAGCACGCGAATTGGCAGCGTGCCGCTCGTCTCGACCAACACCGTGTATCCGTCCTCTAGCAGGGCCTGCGCCAGATCGACGCATTCGGGTTGGAGCAGGGGTTCGCCGCCGGTTATTTCTACGAGTCGACAGTCCATTTCGCCGCATTTGCGCAGGATTTCACCGATCGAGACCTTCTCGCCGCCGTAAAATGCATAGGTGGTATCGCACCAGACGCAACGCAGATGGCATCGGGCGAGCCGAATGAAGATGCAAGGCCGCCCAACCCACGACGACTCGCCTTGGATGCTTAGGAACATCTCCGTCAGCCGCACGGTTTTTTGTGTGCCTTCGCTGTGAGTGGCTAAGGTATCCGGCATGACTTCAAAAGTATGGGCGGCGGCGCCGTGGATTGCAACGAAAGCGGATTTGATGGTAGGCTGGCCCGCCTCGTTACGCGGCACCCCATGGATCGAGACAAACGATGTATCGCGATAAAAAGGTGATCGTTGTCATGCCGGCGTACAACGCCGCGCAGACGCTCCGCACGACCTACGATGAGGTCATGAGCCAGGGGGCGGTCGACGAAGTCATCGTCGTCGACGATGCAAGTTCGGACGAGACCACTGAAGTTGCCGAGGCCCTTCCTGACGCGATTGTCTTCACGCACGAAGAGAACCTCGGCTACGGCGGAAATCAGAAATCATGCTACCGCCTGGCGCTGGAGAAGGGGGCCGATATCGTTATCATGGTCCACCCGGATTACCAGTATACGCCGCTATTGATTCCGGCGATGACCTCGATGATAGGCAGCGGGCTCTACCATTGCGTGCTGGGATCGCGGATCCTAGGCGGCTACGCGCTCCGGGGAGGCATGCCGCCATGGAAATATGTTGCCAATCGAGCACTTACCTTCGTTGAAAACATATTAATGAACGCGAAACTTTCCGAATATCATACGGGGTATCGCGCATTCTCACGAGAGCTGCTGGAGAAACTTCCGATAGGCGAAAATTCGGATGACTTCGTCTTCGACAACCAAATGCTCGCCCAAATTCTCTGGTTCGACTATATGATCGCGGAGATTTCCTGTCCCACGAAGTATTTCGCCGAAGCCTCCAGTATCAATTTGCAGCGAAGCATCACCTATGGTTTTGGCTGTCTCGGCACGGCCCTCTCCTACCGCCTGTCGAAGATGGGGTTTATGAGCCTGAAGCGCTTCCCGGCCATAAGGAGCTGATGGATGGGCGGCACGGAGCCGGCGCCGAGGCCCCCGAGCGAGCGGCGCTTCGAGGAGTTTTTCGTCGAGGACAGCTACGTCGCCCTCAAGAATTACCTGTACAACTATCTGGAGCGAAAGCGCGCGATCAACCGCGCCCTTGACGGCGAGGTGACGCTGCTTTTGGAGGTCGGGAGCGGGCTATCGCCGATCGTGACCGGCCGTGACAATGTGATTTACTCGGAGCTGTCGTTCACGGCGCTGCGTACGTTGAAAGGGCTCGACACGAAAGGCCACTATGTCGTGGCGGATGGCACGCGCTTACCCTTTGCCTCGTCGTCGTTGAGTCATGTGATTTGCTCCGAGGTCCTGGAACATATCGAAAACGACCAAGCCGCAATGAGCGAGCTCGCGCGGGTGCTCAATCGCAAAGGGCGGGCCTACATTACGGTGCCCCATCGGATGTTCTATTTCGCGGCCGACGACCGCTACGTGCACCATTTCCGGCGCTACGAAATCGCCGAGATGACGGACAAACTTCGCGAGGCGGGGCTGCGCGTGCACAGTATCAGAAAGGTCCTCGGCCCGTTGGAGAAAATCACGATGTTCACGGTGGTTATGCTGTTCTCAGCCCTGCACAATTTGTCGAGAAGCAGTGGGGCGCGGCAGTCCAGGTCGAGCGCCGTGGGCGCGGCCGTGCGCGCCGTCGTCCATCCAATATTCAAGTGGGCGCATCGGGGATACGCAGTATTGGCGCGGCTGGATGCTTGGGTGATGCCGCGCTCGCTGGCGACGGTTATCCTCTTCGAAGCGCTCAAAGAAGAGGACTGAAGTCCTCGCGCGGATGGGCGCATAGTCATCGGATAAGCATGAGCAATTATACCTTGGAGCAACTGGAAGGCTACCGCCCCTTTCCGGGGCCCGTCGTATGCGCTATCCTCGATGGAATCGGTCTTGGGAAGAGAGACGAGTCTGACGGGGTGTGCCTGGCGAACACGCCGGTTCTCGACGCGTTGATGACCGGGCCGCTCTACACGCAACTGAAGGCCCACGGGACAGCCGTGGGCATGCCCTCCGATAGCGACATGGGCAATTCGGAAGTGGGGCACAACACGCTAGGCGCCGGCCGCGTGTACCCCCAGGGCGCGAAGCGCGTCCACGAGGCCTTGGCGAGCGGGGCCCTGTACGACGGCGAGGGCTGGTCCGGGCTCATGCAGCGCGCCAAGTCCGGCGGGACCGTGCACTTCATCGGGCTCTTGTCCGACGGCAACGTCCACAGCCACATCGACCACCTTTTCGCCTTGCTCGATCGCTGCCGCGAGGAGAAGGTACAGAAGGTCCGCGTGCACGTCTTGCTCGATGGCCGCGACGTCGGCGAGAAGTCCGCCCTGCGATACCTCGCGCCGACGGAGAAAAAACTCGCCGAGCTCAGCGCGGAAGGGCGCGAGTACCGCATTGCATCCGGCGGCGGCCGCATGGTGACGACCATGGACCGCTACAAGGCGGACTGGAGCATCGTCGAGCGCGGCTGGAAAGCGCACGTGTTGGGCGAGGGCCGCGCATTTGCCTCGGCGTCGGAGGCGGTGCAGACGTATTACGATGAAGATCCGGCGGTGACGGATCAGTATCTCGACAGCTTCGTGGTCACAGAGAATGGGAAGCCGGCCGGGACGATCGAAGACGGCGATGCGGTTCTGTTCTTTAACTTCCGGGGCGACCGTGCGCTGGAGCTGTCGAAGGCCTTTGAGGTGGAGGAGTTTGCGCATTTTGATCGCAAACGGCGGCCCGGCGTCTTTTATGCGGGGATGATGGAGTACGACGGGGACACGCACACGCCGGCGCATTATCTCGTCGAGCCGTCGCGCAAGGAAGGGGTGCTCAGCGAGTACTTGTGCGCGTCGGGTGTGACTTCCTTCGCAATCTCCGAGACCCAGAAATACGGCCACGTCACCTACTTTTGGAACGGGAACAAAACGGACTACATCGACGAGCGGCTGGAAGAGTACGTCGAGGTCCCTTCGGACCGCGTGCCCTTCGATCAGCGGCCCTGGATGAAGGCCGCGGAGATTACCGATGCTACGATTGCTGCGGTCAAAGGGGGACAACACAAGTTCATTCGCCTGAATTACGCGAACGGCGATATGGTGGCGCACACGGGGGTGCCCGCAGCGACCCGCATCGCCGTCGAGGCCGTCGATCTCGCGTTGGCCCGCCTGTTGCCGGCGATCGAGCAGGCCGGGGGCATCGCGCTGCTGCTCGCCGATCATGGCAACGCCGATCTGATGTTTACCGAGAAGGATGGCCGCCGCGAGCCGCATGTCGCCCATACGCTGAATCCGGTGCCGTGTATGATCCAGGACTATTCGGGCGTGAATCGATTTCGGATGAAGCCCAAAGGCGAGATCCCCAACCCGGGCCTAAGCCATATTGCCGCGACGCTATGTAATTTCCTCGGCTTCGAGGCCCCGCAGGACTATGACCCCTCCCTGATCGTCCTGGATTCATGAAACAGGGCTCAGGACGATCTCTCGTTCCCACGGTCCCCCGTGGGAACGTAAGCGCCGTGCGTATGCATTCCCACGGAGGACCGTGGGAACGAGGTATCCTGTACTTCCTGTCGAAACGGTCAGTCCTCGATTGAATTTCCATCGGGAACAAAAAAGTGGCCGGAGGGAGGCAGTCCCTCCCAACCGGCCGTGCCCAAGACGCCTCGCGCCTTAGAAAAAACTATTGAACTGCATTATCGCCGGGTCCCGCCGGGCCCGCCCCAGCGGCATAGGTGATCAGGCCCGACTCGTCGGCAAAAAACGCGCGGTTACCCGATGCGCCCGGTGCCAGCGGGACTCCATTAGCTACGAACGAAGGTCCGCCGTCCACACCGCCGCCCACCGTTGTGAAGTTGAAGCCTTGTTTATTGCCCCCGCCGAGAACCGGGTCAATGAAAGGGGGAACTTGGGCGGCGAGTGTCGCAACGTCGGGCGCGTACTGTCCCATGCCACTCGGAAACGGCATGATCGCCGCGCTCTGGAATTGCTGTTGCGCCGACGAGATCGTTCGCATCGATCCGATGGCAGAGCCTTCGTTCGCCGTCATCCGCGTACGCAATAAGCTGGGCAGCGCGATGGCCGCGATGATGGACATGATCGTAATAACAATCATCAACTCTATCAGCGTGAAACCTTTTGTCTCTTGCATATCGCACAACCTCCGACGAGTTTTCACGTATCAACGCGTTCGGATTGTGCCTTCCGACTTTCGTGTGAGGAAGCCGGCGGCAGGAGCGAATCCTGCCGCCGGCGTTGAAGCGTTACTGTTGATTAAGCGTACTGCTTATTGCACCGGCAGATCAGCAGGACCTGCCACGGCAGTCGAGTTAAAGGTGATCAGACCGCTTTCATCGGTGAAGAAGTAGCGGTTACCAGACGCG
>JASJYE010000160.1 GCA_030123645.1 Candidatus Hydrogenedentota bacterium
GCCAGCCGACCACATTGCGATCTTACGGGGCTTGTTGGCCAGCCGACCATATTGCGATCTTACGGGGTTTGTTGGCCGACTGAGCCCGTCGTGATCTCACGGAGCTTGTCGACGCTCTGTCCGGGCTGACGGAAGACAGCGGTGTCCAGGGTCACTCGCCCAGGCGATGTTCGACGCCGAGTTCGGCGGTTTTTTCGCGGAACCAGTCGATTACTTCGGGATGGTATGGGATGCCGTTGACGCTGCGGTCTTGATAGGTTTCGTACTCGGGAAGGCCTGCGTAGAGGACACGTTCCTCGCCGGGGGCAGGGGTACATTCGCGCAGACTCTTCATGTAGAAGTCCATGTCGTCTTTGAAGGATTCGAGGTCGGTGAAGGCGTCGATGCGATAGGCGATGAAATGGTGACAACTGCTCTGAAGGTCGCGGAAGCCGGGACCTCCTCCGCTGAGGAGCCCGCAGAGGATGTCCCACATCACGGCTTGGCTGTAGGCCTTGTGCGAGCCGATCTCGCGGGTTCCACCCACGGGCAGCATGCGGAAGTCCTTGGGTGCGGGCCCTTCCTCCATGATGGGGGTGCCGTCGGGTTCAGCGACCCAGCCTCCGGGTATGTTCAGTCCGAGCCGCTGCGCAAGGACGATTTTGTTGACGGCCACGGAACTGGTGGAGGCGTCGAAGATGAAGGGCGCTTCGTTGCGCGTGGGTGCGGCGAATGCAATCGGATTCACGCCAAGCATGATGGTCGCGCCATGGGTCGGAGGCATGTAGACGCCGCCCTGGGTCATGGCCAGGCCTATCATGTTCCGCTCCAAGGCCAGTTGCGCATGGTAACCCGCCGCCCCAAAGTGGCGGCCGTTGTTGACGGCCACGGCGCCCATGCCACAAGCCTCGGCCTTGTCCATGGCCAATTCCATGGCCTGTGGCCCGATGGTCAGGCCCAGGCCGGTGTCGCTATCGACCGTGGCCACGGCCGGGGCATCCTTGACGATCTTCATGACAGGGGCGGGATTGATGGTCCCTTCCTGCATCCCCTTGATGTAGGTGCGCATCATGTTGCTGACTCCATGGGTGTCGACCCCGCGGAGATCGGCGTAGAGGAGCGCGTCTGCCGAACGTTTCGCGTCCTCTTCCGGTACGCCCAGGTGTCGAAAAATGTTCTCGACGGTGAAGCGCATATCGTCGCCCTGAATGCGGATGGCGATATCGTCGGCTACATGGAAACGATCGAACATAATGGAAACCTAACGTATAGTTTTAGGAAAACACGGAATACTTGAAGTCTTTGGCTGTGAGGAATTCGAGCAGGGCCGGGGTGCCGTCTTCGGTAGCCTGAATGCCGCGCTTGATGGCGGACACGATATCGGCGGGGTCCTCGACTCGTTCGCCGTAGCCGCCGAAGGCCTTGGCCATGTCGGCATAGTGCCCCGAGATGTTTGTGCTGCCGTACTTCTCTGTGGAGGTCTTCATGATGGGAATTTCCACGGCCATCGAGAAGTTATTCATTAGAATGGACAGGATCGGGATGCGCTCGCGGACGGCCGTCTCGAAGTCCATGCCGGTGAAGCCGATGGCCGCGTCGCCCCACACGTTGATGCACAGGCGCTCCGGGTGGGCCAGCTTCGCGCCCATGGCCAAGCCAAGTCCGTAGCCCAACTGGGTCGTTTTTCCCCAACCCATATAGCTCAGGGGCGTGATGCTTTCCCAAAATGGGGACAGTTGATCCCGCGGGCTTCCGGCATCGTGGGTGATGATCGTATTTTCCACATCGACCGTCTCCATCAGGTCGTGAAGTACGCGGTACGGGTCGATGGGGATCTCGTTGGAAGTGCGCTTGGGCTTCCACTCTTCAAGCCATGCCTTCTTGATGCTTTCTATCTTTCCCGGCACTTCTTTGGCGCGGACTTCGGCCGGCTTGCAGGTCCTCCCCTTCAACTCATCGAGAACGGCCTGCAACGTGAGTTGCGCGTCGCCGACGAGGGCATGTTGAACTTCGATGCCTCTGTTGAGGTCGTTGGGGTCCAAGGTGGCGTGAATGACGGCCGCGGGGTTGTCGCCTTTGAGGTATCCTCTCGTAGTCATGTTGATGCCGAAGCCGGTTTGAGCGAAACTACAACCGATGCCAAAGATAAGATCCGCTTCCTTCATGAATTCGTGGACCGGCTGGGGCAGGGAGCGCCCCCCCGAACCCAGGGAGAGTGGATGGTTCTCGGGGAACGCGCTTTTCCCTTCCAGACTTGTCGTAACTGGAATGGAGAGGAGCTCTGCGAGTTCCTTCAGCTCCGGCCAAGCTTGGGCATAGTGTACGCCCTGACCGGCATAAAGGACCGGGCGTTCCGCCTTGGCCAGCACCTCAGCCACCTCCTTGACGGCCGCGGGATCGGGCGCCGAACGCGTGCTGAAGCTGGGCGTATAGTCCAAGCTATCACCGACCTCTTCGCCGAATACGTCCATGGGGACCTCGACCAGGACGGGGCCGGGCCGGCCGTTGCGAAGCTGGGCGAAGGCGCGCCGCATGACTTCGGGAGTGGCCTTGCCCATGGTGATGTGTTCGCAGGATTTTGTGATGTGTTTATAGTTGAGCGAGGAGCTGAAATTCGGATAGACGTTCATGAGCCGCCGTTGGTAGCCCATGGGGATGACGAGAATGGGAACGGATTCGCTATAGGCCTGCGCCACACCACCGAAGGAGTTCTCTGCGCCAGGTCCGTGCTGGCAAATGAACACGCCCACCTTGTTTCCCGAGTTCTGGCGGCTGTAGGCGTCGGCCATGTGGGCGGCGGTACGTTCCTGTCGCACCACGATGGTGCGGATGTCCAGCTCGGCGCAGGTTTCATAGAGGAGATTCACGGGATATCCGACGACGAATTCCACGCCCTCGCGTTTTAGAATTTCTGCAATTGCTTGTGCAACCCTCATTCCTGCGCTCCTTCCACTGCTCTGCCCCCGACAGACCTCCACACGACCGCCGCGGGGAGAATTCCGGATACACTACAACCTTCGGACCCTGCTTGTCCATCCCCCGGCCAAGTGCGAAAGGGCAAGCAGCCGGAGTTTGATCTCTCCGGACGAAAGCACTGACGCCGATCCTCTCGGGGCTCGGCGAAGGGGTCGAAGGCTGAACTGGGCTTAAAGCGCCGGCGAGAAGAGAGCCACGGTGGCGGGCGCAAGAATGTGGCCCGTGGCTCGGATTGTGATAGCATACGGCGATACTCAACCTTTTTTTCGACAGGATTAACATGATAAGCAGGATATTGAAGCCTGTCATAGAATTACAGTGCATGTGAGATTGAACCGGAAAGTCGCACAGAACACTAAAGAAAAGCAAGAGAGGCCGTTGCGGTGTTTGTGCGGTTAAGAAAAGAGAGCGGAAAAAGGGAAATAGACCAGAGAGAATGCGCAGAAACTATGCAGGCAAATCTTCGTGCGATTCGTGTACTTTGTAGTGAAAAAAAGAGACTGAAAAACTCTGTTCATCCTGTCAAAAAGACAAACGCTTGAGCGGTAAAACCTTATGAATTGTCGCCGGCGCAGCCGGTGGATTAACTTACATTAAGATTGGTCGCATAATTTTCAGGAGGCAAACATGGCGGAGATAGTACCAGGTAGTGACGAGTGGCTCGCACAAGTCAGCGAGTCGATTATCGATCCGGAGCGGCCCATCGTGGATCCTCACCACCACTTATGGAACCGGCCCAGTTCCACCTACCTGCTGGAAAATCTGTGGGCAGATACCGGTTCGGGTCACAACGTGACCAAAACGGTATTCCTCGAATGTGGCGCGAGCTACCGCGAGGATGGTCCCGAGCATCTGAAGCCAGTCGGCGAGACCGTGTTTGTGGAGGCCATCGCCTCGGCGTCTCGTTCGGGCGAGGGCGCGGAGATCGCCGCCATCGTGTCGCGCGCCGACCTGCGAGGTCCGGAACTGGATGAGGTGCTCGACGCGCACGTGGAGGCCGGAAAGGGGTTGTTTCGAGGCATTCGTCACGCCGGGGCCAGGGCCGCACATCCCGACGGGATGTTCATAGCCGGCCGGTCGCCGGAAGGTCTCTATGAGTCGGATGCGTACCGCCAGGGCGTCGCCCGACTCGGGGAACGGGGCTACACCTTCGACACGTGGCACTATCATTACCAGAATCCCGATTTCAGAGACCTGGCTGCCGCGGTGCCGGGTACCACAATGATTCTTAATCACTTCGGCACGCCTTTAGGTGTTGGACCTTATGCCGATCAGCGTGAAGAGATCTTTACGCAGTGGTGCGACGACATGGCCGCCATCGCAGAGTGTCCGAACGTCGTTGCCAAGATCGGCGGGCTCGCCATGCCCGATAATGGCTTCGGCTGGCACACCCGCGCCTTGCCACCATCGTCAGATGAGTTTGTCGAGGCGCAGGCTCGCTACTATCACCACACCATAGAGTGTTTCGGGGCCGATCGCTGCATGTTCGAGAGCAACTTTCCCGTGGACCGCTTTTCGCTTTCCTATCATGTGCTCTGGAACGGTCTAAAGAAAATCGCCGCCAAGTACAGCGAAGAGGAGCAAACGGCCCTTCTCAGCGGCACGGCGAGCAGAGTGTACAAAATCGAGTGAATCGGGATGTGGGCGCCGTAGGGTGAGGAAACTCAATTGCGGCGAAAGTTCAAGCAGGCGAAACCGCTGGCGGATCCGTTGCCGGGAGCATTATTCTCCTCATCTCCATACTCTCCCCTCCCGATGAGTCGAATGTTGTGCGGATCAGCGGCGCGAAGCTACACGGTAGGTTCTTCCGATGCCGCGTTTTCCGGTGCGGCGGGAGCTCCGTCCTCGGTTGTTCCGGACTTTCGTTCGAGCTTGCGCCGGCGCTTCTCTTCCTTCTTCTTTTTCTTTGCGAGTTCTCGTTGTCTCTTCTCAAACTGGTGACTGGGTCTTGCCAAAACAGTTCCTTTCTTTGGTTGCTCCTGACGCTGCCGCTCGAGACTCTCTGTGGAAAAAAGCAGAGCGCGATAGGGTCCTCATCGCACGAAAATCGATTCGCCTAGGGCGCCTTAAGCTCATAGGGTGCGTTCTGCGCGTTCCGAGCACAACGCCGACCACCGGCGGCGTAGTAGCAGCAAACGGACCTATATGAACTTAGAGCCCTCTAGGTAGGTCGTCATTCTCCGCCGCAAGACGCCCCTTGTCGGCAACGCGTTCGCACAGCGTAACCCATTCGCTGTCGCTTATCGAATCGAAATCGCCGGTACGAAGTGCTTCGTTGCAGAGAAACTGCTCTTCTTCACGTGAAGATCTGCGGGCGGGAGGAGACGATGATTCTTGGTCTGTTCTCATCACGAGTCATTCTACCACAATTCGGGACGCTCGCTCACCTGCCACGTTTACTGCACCTCCTCTGGGCAGGCCTCAGAGCCTCCTGCACACGACGTCCTGCGGATCCCATGACGCGTCCAGGTCGATTTCACGTTTCGTAACCGGCCAAAGCGTTATCCCGAGCTTCTCCATCTAGAGGCCCGCCAGAAAGTCGTTTTGTCCGCCGAAGTCGAAATTCTCGACATTGATAAATAAGGACTTACGAAAGCTGCTTCTCCTATTCCGAATCAGATTGGCTACTTTCAGGCCGGATCCCTAGCAGGACAACGCTAGATCTTACTAAAGTCGCTGAGCAAAACGGGGACTACTTTTGCGAAGGCTCAAAAGTCCCTGTTCTGCTCAGCGACCCTCGCGAATGCAAGTCGTCGACCTGCACGATGCTACCTGCCTTTCGCCAGCCAGACCTAAGGTTGTAGTGTTCACTGCCTACGGCCTGTGTAGCTCGAGCAAGATGTCACTCCCCCCGCGTATCTCAAGGGGAACCTCCGCCGGGACAAAACCAACGCCATCGTCAAGGATACGCAAGCGTTTTCGGTCGATGGGCTCGCCGGCCTCATCGAGCACGCGCGTGCTGAATGACCACTTCCCCCGGCCGTGTCGAAGCCCGCGAAGCCCGATGACGACTTTATTGTAGCCGAGACGAAGACGAATTTGTGAACCGTACGCTCGGTCAACGTCTTTTTCTACCTGCACAAGCGTGACGGCCTGGCCGTTTATCCAACAGTCGGCCTTTTCACTCGATTCAACGCGAATCGTGGCGTTCATGTCGCGGTTGACGTAGGTCTCTGCCGCTGCATATGCTATCCCCTTCGCGTCCGGGCCGAACTCACGAGAAAGGTCAACGACGGCGGCGCCGTTTGTCACGCCGCCATCGAGTGTAGCAACGGCGCCATTCATA
>JASJYE010000161.1 GCA_030123645.1 Candidatus Hydrogenedentota bacterium
CCGAGTTCTCTTCCTGAATCGCCAGTATGTTGATCGTGAACTCGAGCCGGTTCTGTGTTGCACCCAGCGACGCCCTGCGCGTACTTACCGAACCGATGGCCCCATCCAGGGCCGTGATGGCCGCTGAAGCGTTCGTCGCGTCCGCGCCCGTCAGGTCCGATCCGACTATGCCTAGTGTCGTCGTCGTGATCGCCGGGGAGGTCCCCGCGACGGTCGTCGTCTGGCCTGCGTGCACGCCCGTCTGCAGCACAATTGCAGTCGCAGAGTTCAGTGGAAAAATCCCATTGAACTCCGTGCGCGTGATCGTGTCTGTGATTTGCGTCTTGAGCTGCTGAAACTCGCCGTCCATATCGATGCGGTTTGCGGCACTCAAAGTGCCGTTGGCCGCCTGTACGGACAGTTCCCGCATGCGCTGCAGCATAGCAGTCACCTCGCTGAGCGCGCCTTCGGCGGTCTGCACAAGGTTGATACCGTCCTGCGCGTTGCGCTGCGCCACGCGCAAGCCGCGCACCTGCGACGAGAGACCTTCGGCAATGGACAGGCCTGCGGCGTCATCCGCAGCGCGGTTGATGCGCAGACCACTCGATAGCCGTTCCAGAGATTTGTTGAGTGCGAGCGTTGAACGCCGCAAGACGCGGCTCGTGTTAATCGCCGCTATGTTGGTGTTGACTACTAATCCCATTTGTACTTCCTCCTTGAGTGCGTATTTCCCATGGCGCATCCCTGCGCCGTTATCCCATTTTTCGCCACCGGCCCGGCCGCGAACGTTTGCGGACGCCCGCTCCAGGTTTTTTCCCGGCATGCGATCGCCGATTCAGGCCCCTACCTGAAACAGCGCCTTGGGTTGCGCGGCCAAACCCGGCCCGATTCCACCGGACGGTCCCTAAAGCGGCGCACAACCCACACCACATGATTCAACGTGTCATCGGCGCCTTTTGCCCTCGGGGTCGTTCCCGCCATCTCTGCCGGCGCCACGCGGATGGCGCCGCCAAGAATGCAGCGTAAAACTTCCCAAAGAGATCTTGCCGACCGGCCGTCCCATTGAATTCATGGCCGGACACGCGTCTTTCAACTGTTTTCACGCGAAGTTTCCTTCGCCCGTTCACCGGCGCGCCTCCAGTGCGCCGTTCCAACTACGCGAACGGATTCCCAGGCTTCCTTGCCCGGACCCCGTTTTCAACTGTCAGCGGGCGCATTCCCGCTTAACTGCTTTTTTTATCGGCAACTTTAGCTGGAAACTTTAGTAGAATCTGGATATTTTTTTGATGATGTAACTCTTTTGTTTTAAGTGTTTTACGCCATCTCCCGAGCCGGGCATAGTGCTTGAAATGAATTATGCGAAGGAAAACTAGGGGCCGTGGGGGTGAAATTTTCGGCTAAACGCCCGTCTCGATTTGGCGGCGTTCGAGGGCGAGGAGGCGGTCGCGGTGGAGGGCGGCCTCTTCAAACTCCATTTTTTCGGCCGCGACGTGCATTTTCTTGCGGAGTTCGACGATTTTCTTCTCGATCTCGTGGTCGGCGAGGTACTCTTCGGCGGCTTCGGCCGCGGCGGCCTGGTAGCGGGCTTGGCGGCTGGTGGGCATAACGCGCTCGATCTCGCGGATGGCCTTCTGGACGGAGCGCGGCGTGATGTTGTGCTCCCGGTTGTAATCGATTTGTTTCTCGCGGCGGCGGTCCATCTCCGCGAGGGCGCGCTTCATCGAGCCTGTCCGTACGTTGGCGTACATGATGACGGTCCCGTTGATGTTGCGCGACGCCCGGCCGCAGGTCTGAATCAGGCTCGTCTCCGCGCGCAGGAAGCCCTCCTTGTCCGCATCGAGGATGGCCACGAGCGACACTTCCGGGATGTCCAGGCCCTCGCGCAACAGATTGATGCCGATCAGCACGTCGTAGTCGCCCACGCGCAGGGCGCGCACCAGCTCGATGCGCTCGAGCGTATCGACATCCGAGTGCATGTAGCGCACACGCACGCCCACGTCGCGATAGTAATCCGTCAGGTCCTCCGCCATACGTTTGGTCAGCGTGGTCACCAAGGTACGTTCACCCCGCTTAGCGTGTTCGCGAATCTCGTCTAATAGGTCGTCCACCTGCGAATCCGCAGGCCGCACTTCGACCTCGGGGTCGACCAGTCCCGTGGGCCGAACGACCTGCTCGACGATGAGCCCCTGGCTCTTTTCGAGTTCATAGACCGCGGGTGTGGCACTGACATATATGCACTGGGGCACGCGTTCCACCCATTCTGCGAAGGTCAGCGGCCGGTTGTCGCGAGCGCACGGGAGCCGGAATCCGTACTCGATGAGCATGTCTTTACGCGAGCGATCGCCCTTGAACATCGCGCCTATCTGCGGCACGGCGATGTGGGACTCGTCCACGACGCACAAAAAGTCGTCCGGGAAATAGTTGATCAGCGTGTACGGCGAGTCGCCCGGATTACGCCCGTCCAGGTGGCGCGAATAGTTCTCGATGCCGTTGCAATAGCCGAGCTCCTCCATCATTTCGAGGTCATAGCGCGTCCGCTGCTCGAGTCGCTGCGCATACAGCTCGTGGCCCTCGTTACGCAAATCCCTCAGCCGTTCTTCCAATTCCTGGCGGATGCCGCCGAGCGCGTTCTGCAGTGTTTGCGCGGTGGTGGCGTAGTGCGTTCCTGGATAGATGATCGAGCGCCGCGGCTTGCGGATCACTATCCCGCGGAGGGGATCGATCTCGGAGACGTTTTCGATCTCGTCGCCGAAGTACTCCACCCGCACCGCGACTTCCGCTTCGTAGGCCGGGAAGATGTCGACGATGTCGCCGCGGACCCGAAAGGTACCGCGGTGGAAGTCGACGTCGTTGCGCTCGTATTGCATCGCGATTAAGCCGGCGATGAGGTCGTCTCTCGGCAGCGTCTCGCCCGACACGAGTTCGATGCGTAGCGACGCGTAGACCTCTGGCGAGCCAATGCCGTAAATGCACGAGACGCTGGCAACGATGAGACAGTCGCGGCGCGTCAGGACGGCGCGCGTGGCGGAGTGGCGCATCTTGTCAATCTCGTCGTTGATGGAGGCGTCCTTCTCAATGTACAAGTCCTGGGCCGGGACATAGGCCTCGGGCTGATAGTAGTCGTAGTAGCTGACGAAGTACTCGACGGCGTTTTCGGGGAAAAGCGCCTTAAACTCCGAGTAAAGCTGCGCCGCGAGGATTTTGTTCGGCGCCATCACCAGCGTCGGCTTATTGACCTGCTCGACGACGTTCGCGATCGTAAAGGTCTTGCCGGAACCGGTCACGCCGAGCAATACCTGATCGCTCAGCCCGTCCCGGATGCCCTCGACGAGTTCCCGGATTGCCTGGGGCTGGTCGCCCGCGGGCTCGAAGGGTTTAACGAGCTTGAATCGCTCCATGGCCGCTTAGAGAGCTTCCGCCAACTCTTCCAGGGTCACCTGCACCACGTCCCGCACGCCCGGGACCTGCCGCAGGGCCTTTTCAACGCGCTCGAAGCGATTCGGGTCCGCCGCGTGGAAAAAGAACTCGAAAATGCTTTCGCCGTTGTCGCACGGCCTGTAATCGGCGCGCGTAATGTCGATGTTCATCGGGCGAATGGCCGACGTGATGTCTGCGAGGCCGTTGGGCCGCGAGCCGATTGTCACACGCAGGCCCATCTCCGGCTCCTCCTCGTCTTCCCAAGACGCCGCGATGAGCCGTTCCGCGCCGCGATCGGCCTTGTCCAACAGTTTGCAGTCCGCGCGGTGGATCGTGACGCTGTGCCGTTTCGTGACATAGCCTATGACGCCTTGCCCGGGCATCGGATTGCAGCACTTCGCGAACTGCATCGCCATCCCCGATGCGCCGGAAACGCATATCATCTCCGCACGGGTGTCCGGACCTTTCCGCTTCGGCTCGGCAACGTGCAGCGGCTCGATGGAGCGCGACTCGCCCGGGCCGACCGCCGCCGGCGACTCCTCCATGTCGCGCAGTTTCTGCCGAATGCGCGTTCGCGCACGGCCGGTCACGACTACGTCGAGCCAGTCGATATGCGGCAGCTGTTTTTTCGACGTGAGAATTTCAACCGTGTCGCCGTGCTGCAGATGATAGCGCAGCGGCACCATACTGCCGTTAACTTTCGCGCCGATGCACGCATCGCCGATGTCCGTATGGATCATATACGCGAAATCGAGCGGAGTCGCGCCTTGTGGCAGCTCCTTCACCTCTCCTTTCGGCGTGTACACGTACACGGCCATCGTGCTAATGTCCCGCCGCACGCTCTCAAACAACTCATCAGGTGCGTTCGCGTCTTTAAGCCAGTCAAACATCTGGCGAAGCCAATGCAATTGCGTCTCGGCTTTCGGATCCGCACGGTCCACGTGCTCCTTATACTTCCAATGCGCGGCTATGCCTTCGCGTGAGGCCCGATCCATCTCCTCGGTGCGAATTTGCACCTCGAGCGGTTTGCCTCCCTCGAGCCGCACGGTCGTGTGGATGGACTGGTACATGTTCAGTTTCGGCACGGCGATGTAATCCTTAAATCGGCCCCGCTCGGGCGGCCATAAGTGATGGACGACCCCGAGGGCGTTGTAGCACCCGCTCACCGTCTGGGCGATAATGCGCACGGCGAGCACGTCCAGCACCTCGTCAAATGTCTTCCCTTGGCGCTCCATCTTTTGGTAGATGCTGTACAAGTGCTTGGGACGCCCGATAACGCGCGCGTTTGCCTCGGCCTCCTGCAACCGCTCCTCCAAGAACCCGATCATCTCGTTGAGTAGATTTTCGCGCTCCTTGCGTTTCATGGCGACCGCCTGAGCGACTTCTTTATAGGTCTCGGGGTGGAGATGATGAAAGGCGTGGTCCTCGAGCTCCCACTGCCAATGCGATAGGCCCAGACGGTTCGCAATCGGCGCGTAAATGTCCAGGGTCTCCTGCGAAATCCGTTCGATCTTGTGCTCGGACAAGTACTCGAGGGTGCGCATGTTATGCAGACGGTCCGCAAGCTTAATGAGAATGACGCGAACGTCCTGCGCCGTTGCGACGAGCATCTTGCGCAGGTTCTCCGCTTGCTTCAACTCGTCCGCCTCGGAAACGGCAGTAGACGCCGAGATGTGCAGCGTGCCGATCTTCGTGACCCCGTCCACTAGCTGTGCAATGTCCTCGCCGAATTCGTCTTTCAGCTCGCCGTATGTTACTTCCGTGTCCTCGAGAACGTCGTGCAGCAGACCGGCGCTCACAGTCCGGACATCCATGCCCAAACTCGCCAATGCGCTGGCCACGTCGAGGCTGTGCGTGATGTAGGGGTCCCCCGAGAGCCGCATCTGGCCCTGATGGGCACGGTCGGCCACCCGATAGGCCTTGCGCACAAGTTTGTCGTCCGCATCCGGATTGGTGCGACGCACCTGCTTGAGCAATTTGGCGAATTCCGTCCTCATAAAACGCGCTCTGCCTCGCTCAGATGTCCCTGCCGGCGGAGTTGAGCTTCAAACGCTGGGCGATCATGTGTCCGGCGGCCCCGATACCAGGCCGGTGGTTCCGATACCAAGGCGGTGGATCCGGTCGTTTCCCCTAAACTTCCGCACAGCAATCATTTCCGTACATAATTGCCAAACCGGTGGTTCCCATGGATCCTATCAGATGTCGGCGTCTGGAACAACGAAAACGGACCCCGAAGGCTGGAATGTCTCGGCGATCTCTGGCGTTGTAGACTTGCGCCGCAGATACCGTAAACCCAACGGTACGGGGGGTAGCGTCTTCCTACCGTGAACTAATATGGAGCATGAGTTTAGATGGCAACAATTCGATTTGAAGGGGAAGAACGCGAGCTCCCAGACGGCTCGGCCGTGCTCGAAGTGTGTGAAGCGATGGGCATGCCCTTTGGCTGCACAGAAGGCCTCTGCGGCACCTGCCGGTGTACCGTTGTAAAAGGCTTCGAGAATCTGGAACCGCTGAACGAACAAGAAGAGGACATGGATCTGGAGGAGGGAGAGCGTCTCGCCTGCCAGAGCGTCATTAAATCCGGGATCGTCCACTTTAGCATCGACTAAGGCCGCGGCAGCGGGCCCAAATCTCCCCCGGCCTACACCAAACCGGTGGTTCCGATACCAAACCAGTGATTTCAGTACCAAACTGATGATTCCAATACAAAACTAATGATTCCAATACCAAACTGGTGGTTCCAGTACCAAACCGGTGGTTCCGTGTCGCTCGTCGGCATGCGCTTGTGTTTCCACCTGCCGCTTCCCTAAACTGGGTTCTTGTCAATAAGGA
>JASJYE010000162.1 GCA_030123645.1 Candidatus Hydrogenedentota bacterium
TCCGCATGGGCTAAAGCCCATCCTAGCCCTAAAATCAAATGAAATCGACCACTAGTCGAATTCGAAGCACAACGTGGAGAAGACTTTCCCCGCCGCAATGGTGTCCTTGCACACGTGCCCGGCCGCTTCCCGCACCCGCTCGGCATTCTCCCCGGCGATCGCGCCCGAGAGTCCGCGGACGCGCGGGAGCGCATCCCTCCCTGCCAATTTGTGCGCCACGGCCCTAAACGCTGCTGAGTTGATGCATCTGCCCGGTGCTGTCGCCGATACTTTCCGCGCGCACTCCCAACTTGTTCAACATGGTCAGATAGAGGTTTGAAAGCGGCGTGCCTTCGGGAACACGAATGTGACGCCCGCCCTTGATTTGTCCGGTGCCCCCGCCTGCCAAGAGGATGGGCAAGTCACGCGGGGTATGCGCGTTGCTGTCGCCCATGCCGCTGCCATACAAGAGCATTATGTGGTCCAACAGAGAGCCATCGCCATCAGGCGTCGATTGCAGCTTCTCCAGATAATAGGCGAACATCTCCA
The DNA here is from genome assembly GCA_030123645.1 of Candidatus Hydrogenedentota bacterium. Classification (GTDB taxonomy): domain Bacteria; phylum Hydrogenedentota; class Hydrogenedentia; order Hydrogenedentales; genus JASJYE01. The sequence goes on from JASJYE010000162.1 coordinate 529, forward strand.
GGTGGAAGACGTTGATCTTCGCCAATTTCTCCAGGCTCTCCGGTTTGTTCTGATGGTGGGAAAGCGGGTGGTGCGGGTCGCGCACGCCAATCTCAGGATAGGTACGGTTGGTGATATCTTTGCTCATCATAAAGGTAATGACGCGCGTCATGTCGGTCTGGTAGGCGAGCACCTGCAAGTCCATCATCAGCTTGACATGCTCTGCGAACGTTTCAGGAATGGCGCCGGTGGGCCGTTCCACCAACGGCAGATCACGGTCGCCTTGCTCCTCGGCTTTTTGTATTCGCCGCTCGATGTCGCGAACGGCCTCAAGATACTCCGTCAGCTTGGAGCGGTCGCCCAAGCCAAGTTTGCGGCGAAGGCTAGCCACCTCGGCGTGCACCGAGTCGAGAATGCTGCGGTCTTTCTTAATGCGCTTGAGCCGCGCGCCCGCGTCTGTCGTGTCGCTGTCACCGAATAAGCGCTCGAAAAGCGCGCGCGGGTTATTTTCCACGGGCAGCGGCGTCGTGGGACTGCGCCATGACACCGTGTTGATATAGGCGCAGCTAAAGCCAACATCGCAGGAGCCCGAGAGGTCGGTCGGCTCGATTCCCAGCTCCAAAGAGGCGAGTTGAGTATCCTTCTCAAAATGCCGCGCCGCGAGCTGATCCATCGTAACGCCGGCAAGAACGTCCGCCCCTTCCGTGGGTTTCGCATGCACACCCGATAGCCAAGCGCCCATGATGTTGGCATGCCCCCCAAGAGGTTCGCCCGCCCGGACGAGCGCGGGTGTGTTCTCGAGGTTGGTAATCACGAGCACATCATCCCGGAATGCGGCCAGGGTCTTGAGTGTCGGCGACATCTCATAATCCGCACCGTCCGAAGTCGGAATCCACTTATCCAACACGGCGCCGTGCGGTATATAGATTGCACCTAGCCGGCTGACTGGATTTGCCGCTGTGTCGCGTATTGTGGCGAACGCGGGTACCATGCTATCCAGTAGGGGCAGCGCCATCGTGGCGCCGACGCCGCGCAGAAAGGTGCGCCGGGACAGACTTTTCTTGCTGGCAATCATGGGCTCGATCTCCTCATCTGAAAAGGTGTGCTCTTAACAATTCCCAAAATGATGGACGACCAACGGTAGTCGTTCGGCTCGGCCTCCCGCGCAATCTGGCGAATGGCCGGTTGATCGTAATATTCGATTCCGCGGCCCAGCGCGTAGGTGAGCAACTTCTGGATCGCGGTCATCGTGAATTCCTCCTCCCTGCCCGATAGCACGTCGCGCAGGCCAGCCGGACCCGCTAGGATCGTTCCGTTGGGTAGCATTCCCGTCGAGTCCAAGGGGAGATTATCCGCAGTCTTCGTGCGCCACTTTCCAATCGCGTCGAAATTTTCGAGCGCAAATCCCAGAGGATCCATTTTGACATGGCAACTCGCGCAAAGCGGATCCCTTCGATGTTGCTCCATCCGCTCACGCACAGTAGTCGCCTGGTCTACTTCGCTGGCCTCCGGCAGAGCCGGAACGTTCGCAGGCGGGGGGGGAGGGGGCGAGCCAAGGATATTCTCAAGCAACCACTTGCCTCGCTTCACCGGGGATGTCCGCGTCGCGTAGGAGGTCACCGTCAAAATGCTTGCCTGACCCAGCAAGCCACCACGGTTCCGGTCCTCCAAGGTCACCCGCCGGAAATGGCTTCCATAAATACCTGGAATTCCATAGTGCCGGGCCAGTCTTTCATTGAGGAAGGTATAGTTTGCTGACAACAACTCGGCTACACTTCGGTCCTCGCGCAGTTGGCTGGAGAAAAAGAGCTCGGTTTCGCGCCGCATGGCCTTACGCAGGTTGCCGTCAAAGTCGGGGAAGAGATTCACGTCCGGTGTCACCGCATCCACGTTCCTTAGGTGAAGCCACTGTGTGGCGAAATTGGTCACCAGCGACTCCGAGCGGGCATCGGCCAGCATTCGCCGCACCTGACCTTCCAGGACCGCCGGATCCTTGAGTTCACCGCGTTCGGCCAAGTCGAGGAGCTCATCATCGGGAATGCTGCTCCACAGGAAAAAGGACAAGCGAGAGGCCAATTCGAGATCGCTTAAGTAATAGGCGGCCCCCGGCGCATGTTCCAAGGGATCGGCTTCGATCCGAAATAGGAAACTCGGGCCCACAAGGATCCGTTCAAGCGCAAATTGGATGCCGTCCTCGAAGCCGCCTTCATTCCGGCCTTCAGCGTAGAAAGCGAGCAAGGTGTCCATATCGCTGTCAGTGACAGGCCGGCGGTAGGCGCGGCGCGCGAGCTTCGAAAGGATTTCCGTCGCGCAAGCTTCCTCGTCTTCAGGGCCCGTGGGGTATCGCGTAAATATCTTCTGGCGGCTGGGGCTTTCATCCCCGACGCCGGTCGCGTCGTAAGGGCCCGCGATCTCAAAATCGATCACTCCAGGCTCGACGTTTTTAAGGAGTCCAAGGTAGTCATAAAATGCCGGATAAGCCCTCGGTCTAACCCCTTCGTAGGCCAAGGTTCTCTTCAGAAACGAAATGGTTATCGTGTGTGTCCCAGCCTTCGCGGGAAAGCGGACTTCCAGGGTGCGCACGCCCCACCAATTTGCCAAGTCGTCTTTGTCCGGGGGCTTGTCGACGAAGCCGCTCCCATACGCATATTTCCCGGTTTTGGGTTTGCTGACATAGAACACACCGACTCTCTTCCCATCCACGCGAATGTCGAGTTGCTCGGGCGCGTCGCTGCGTTGGAAGAGGTCTTGGGCTTGGTCGGCTCTGGGCGCTTCTATGTTCGCCTTGATGACATATTCGGCGTCGATTGGAAAGTGATGGCGGACCGAGATGCCGCCACGCGACCCGAACGAATGCTCCTCGCCCATGCGGTCTAGTTGATACAAAGCCTTGGGGACTGTATAGGTCCGACTACTCGGGCGAGTGTCCAGATCGCCGATGGCGAGACGACTGATTTTCGACGCCGCCATGATATACCGTTCCAGGAGCATCGGCGATACGATAAGTGAATCCGCGATGTTGTCGAAGCCGAAATCCGCGCCATCGGTCGGCAAGAGCGAATGGCTGTCTATCTCCAGCGCCAAGAGGTCGCGGATCGCGTTGGCGTATTCGGCGCGATTAAGCCGATGAACGGCGGGCCGGCCAGGATTCGGAGCAGCGGCTGCCGCTTCGTCAAGAGACGTCACCAACCATGAGAGTAATGCTTCATGCGCTCCTTTGGAAGGCTGCGGCCTGTCGGCAGGCGGCATTTCGCCCACGCGAAGCTTATGCACGACCTTTTCCCACACCTCGCCGCGTTCAGCTACATGCGCGAGGTCAACGTTGTCGAGCCTGAAGTTCGCGGTGTTGAGCGATTCGTTGTGACAGCTAACACAGTAGCGTTCAAGCAAGCGTTGGGACCTGGCCGGAGATGCCGCCGGGCCGGCTGAGGGGCGCGATTGGGCGACCGCTGCCTGCGGAGCCGCTTCCTGCGCAGACGATAGCTGTAGGCAAAGAGCTAGGGTCAACGCCAACCCAGCGGATATCACAATAGATTTTGGGACAGTCTTAAGCATCTTGCACCTTCACCAGAGCTTGCTGGATTTCGCCTCGCAAAAACTCAAAAAACCAGTCCAATCAGGCACGCCGCCGACTTATTCAAGCTGGTGCGCGATTCAGAACTAAGATCCATTGCGTCAACTGATATCGATCCAATACCGGCAACATATCCGGGCCCTAAGAAATTCCCATGAATTTACCCCTGCCCAGATTTTGAGAATTTACCCTTGAAATCCCAGGGCTTTAGCCATAATAATGCACTTAATTTAATCGAAATCCCTTTTCATTTCGATCTCACATGGGGCGATCGGGATGGAATCGTTTTGATGGGAGAACAGAGATGATGAAATGCGTCAACGTGAGGGGCCAAACTAGCTGGCTGATGCTGTTACTGCTTTTGGTCAGCAGTATGGATGTGGCCGGTAGCGAACTATTGTTGATCGAGGCGGTCAAAGGACAAGATAGGACGACCGCGCGAGAGTTAATCGCACGGAACGTAGATGTGAATGCGCCTCAGGCTGATGGAGCGACGGCTCTCCATTGGGCCGTGCACCGCGATGACCTTCAGACCGCCAAATTGCTGATTGAAGCGGGGGCAAACGTAAACGCAACGAACGACTTCGGGGTCATGCCACTTTCCTTGGCTGCCACGAACCGGAACGCATCCATGGCTGAGGCGCTTCTGAAAGCCGGTGCGGATTCCAATGCCACCCTATTGACCGGCGAAACTCTCCTGATGACGGCAGCGTACGCGGGCGATCTGGACACCGTTGACCTCCTGCTAAGGCACGGTGCGGACGTAAACGCGAAGGAACCCATACGGGAGCAGACGGCGCTGATGTGGGCGCTCGGGGAAAAACACACGGAGGTCGCGCGAAGACTAATCGAGCATGGGGCGGACATCCATGCTGCGACGACGCTTGGATTCACCCCCTTGCTGTTCGCGGCCCGTGAGGGCGATTTGGAAGCGGCCAAAATGTTTTTGGACGCCGGAGCCGACGTCAATACGAAGGCAAAGGGCAAAAAGAGCGCGCTGTATGTGGCAACCCTAAAGTTTTTTGGCGCAGGAGCCGACGTCAATACCACGGCAAAGAACGGCTTGAGCGCGCTGCATGTGGCAACCCTCAGGGGTCACGGGGAAGTTGCAGCCCTTTTGCTCGAGCGTGGCGCCGATCCGAATTACGACGGCCCAGGGTACACCCCGCTGCACTGGGCCGTGGGGACCTGGGAAACGGAAATGAACGGCGCGAACGGCATGACGGCGCCGAAAGACCACGAATGGGACCGGATGCGCGGCGTGCAGGAGGGCAAATTCGAATTGGTGAAAGCACTCCTCGAGCATGGCGCAGATCCGAACGCTCTACTCCAGAAAAATCCCACCCGCTATGGTTTCACCGTGACCAGACAGCCGAAGAATTCGACGCCTTTCGCGCTGGCGGCATTCGCCGGCGAAGCCGAGATCATGCGCCTGCTCGCAGACCACGGCGCCGATCCGTCGCTGAAACCGGAAAATGGTCGCACGCCGCTGATGATCGCGGCCGGAGTCAGCAGGTTTCGGCCAGAGAACGCCGTGCCGGAGGAGGACTTGCTGGCAGCGGTTAAAGTGGCGGTGGAACTGGGAGCGGACGTCAATGCGACGGATCGCGCCGGCAATACCGCACTGCACGGGGCGGCGTGGATCCGATCGACGAAAATCGTCCAATTCCTCGTGGACAACGGGGCCGATGTCAACGCGTTGAACAAACAGGGATGGTCCCCGTTATTCATCGCCGATCACGATGGGCGTGGGGCAGGGACTGGCCCTAAAATTGAGAGATTGCCCGTCGGACATCTGCTGCGCGAATTGACCGTCCCGGATGTGATTACAAAGTCCTTAGATGAATGGGCGATCATACCGCGTCACGTCAGAGAGGCGATCGAATCGCTTTTGCAGGGAGAATTGGATAAGATCGCGAACGAAGAAGAATGAAGGAATCTGAACCCGTTTAGCCGGATTCTTCAGTCGCGTCCAAGAGAGTAAGCCGGTTATGTCGCGACTCGGCTGCCCTGCTAAGCCCTGCTTCCATATATCCCATCGCGGACTCGAAGTAGATATCTGGGCGCCGTGTCCTATGCGAATGCCTCAACACCTGCTACGTAGTGTCTGTTGCGGAAACATACTATTCATGTCATTCCCGC
>JASJYE010000163.1 GCA_030123645.1 Candidatus Hydrogenedentota bacterium
GGCTATTGGTTTACGCGTTTGAGTTCGTCGCCGGAATGCTTGTTGATGAGGGCCCATTCGACCCCGCGCTTTAGGGCACTGATGGGGCCGTGGCTTCGGAGGCTTGAGAGGCCTTTCGACGCGACGTGGGTGACGCGGCCAATCACGCTCAATTGCTGCCATTCTTCGGCGAGTTCGAGGGCGTGTACTTCGGCACGGACGATTTCGTTTTTGCAGAACAGGTTGGACGGGCAACGGGCGCAGTAGCCGGGCAACTCGTGCGTGACCAGATGTTGCTCGCGTAGCTCCGTCATATAGGGCCCATTCCAGGCTTCTTCGAATGACATGTCCCGAATACTCTGGGATTGTTCGTCCCAGAACGCGCAGCAGGGCCCCATGTTGCCCTGCGCCGTGATCGCCGCCGCCAGGAAGGGTTCGTAGCATAGGGCGTGGCCCATGCCGTTGGGATGGACGGAGGTATCGACACGATTCATTTCGTTCGGATTTTCGATCATGTCGTGGCGCAGATAGAAGTCGAAATTGTTGAACATACCGTATTCTTCGGCGCGTTGCTTGGCCTTTTGAACGTGGTCGGGCACTTGCGCGGCCTGTTCTTCGGAGAGGACATAGGGCTTACCGTGGTCGGAGTGCAGCACCATCGTGGTAAATTGGATGCCGCCGTCACAACCGAGATCGTGGGCCAGCTCGACCATGTCTTCGAGTTTGTCGTAGTTCTGGGAGTGGATGACGGTATAGAGGCCGATTTCAGGCTTCATAACGCCCCGTTCCTTTTTGAGGCCGCTCAGGTAGCGAATGTTTTTCACCGCGGCCTTGAAACCAGCGCTACGGATATCGTCGTTGATTTTCTCCGTGGGACCATCAAGGCTTACGTTGACCCGATCCCATTGAAGATCGACGAGTTGCTTGGCGTATTTACTGCGCAACAAGGTTCCGTTCGCTTGTAGGGTACCGTTGGCGCCGTAGTCGACAATCTTTTCAATCATCTGCATGATGACGTCGCCGCGAAGAAGCGGTTCGCCGCCACCGATAAAGATCCAATCTCGCACATCCATCTCGCGGCCTTCGTCGACCAATTCGAGCAGCCGCTCGTCGGGCACTTCGGGCACCTTATCGGCATCAACGCCATCGGGGCCCTGCAGCCAGCAGTGCTTGCAATGCAGGTTGCAAATGTTCGTTGGGAATACCGTTAGCAGCCACGGCCCCGGTTTCTCCCCGGCCTTCCACCGCAACAGTCGCCCCGCCTTCGTGTCATTCAACATTCCATCTCCGATACGGCAAGGAGTTGAGTCGCGCAAGCACGCGCTGCGGCCTTCGTGGAGTAGTCCGGCTCGGGGACGCTCCAGCAAGTGCATGCGTGCCGCTGTCTGATTCGTGGCTGCATTTCGCAAACAGAGGACTTGGACACGTTTTTCCTGCGTCCGGCTGCTATGCCATATAAACCCTACCGAGATAACGCGGGCTCTGTCAAGCGGTGACACAGATAGCGATCGAGATGCATCGGTCGCCACGCGTGCGACGGCGTTACTAATTCACAAATACGCCTGCCAGCGCTTCGTCGATTGCCGCGAGTACGTCGCTGCCGAGCTCTACCCCTGACGCGGCGGCATTATCGGTCACTTGCGCGGGCCGGCTCGCTCCGATGATGGCCGACGACACGTTGGGCTCGTGCAATACCCATGCCAGGGCGAGCTGTGCCATGCTCAGCCCCGCCTCGTCTGCAATGGGCCGGAGCCGCTGAGCCGCTTCCAGCAAGTCCGGCTTCAACAGCCGCCCGATGAATGCATTCATGTCCTTGCTCGTTGCGCGCGTGTCTGGCGGCGGCTCTTCGCCGGGTTTGTATTTCCCCGTGAGCACCCCCTGCGCCAAGGGCGACCATACGATTTGGCCGATGCCGTTTTCCGCGCACAACGGAATCACGCCCGCCTCGGGCTTTCGCCACAGCATGGAATACTGGGGCTGACTGGAGACAAAGGGCGCCGCTTCGGGCAGATCGATAGCCGCTTGAATTTGCGGCGCTTGCCAATTGCTGAACCCGATATAGCGGGCTTTACCCTGCTTCACCACCTCGGTCAGCGCCTCCATGGTTTCTTCAAGCGGGGTCTCCTCGTCATAACGGTGGCATTGATAGAGGTCTACATAGTCCGTGCGCAGGCGCTTTAGCGACGCATCGATCTGCTTGTGCACCTGCTCTTTCGACAGCCCCCGGTCCGTATCCGACATGGGAAAGAAAAGTTTCGTCGCCAGCATGTACGACGATCGCTCAACGTCCTTCAAGGCCTCGCCCAAGGAGGTCTCGGCTGCCCCGCGCCCGTACACATTCGCCGTGTCGATGAAGTTGATGCCCTCGTCGAAAGCCTGCCGGATGCACGCCTCTGCTTTGTCCTTTTCGACGCCGACGCCGTAGGTCAGCCACGACCCCAGACTGATTTCGGACACGCTCAACTCACTATTTCCCAATTGCCGGTATTTCATCCCTTTAGCTCTCCATGCGTCATTTTACAGCGTTATTGAATGTGCTTGAGACCGCAATCGTTTCAGGTTAGCATATCATGGGCAATCGCCATGCGCCGCTTCTCCGCTGAGAAAAACTGCGGAATGCAGTCGAGGCTCAGATATCGAGGGAGACTGCTTAGATCTGGCTGTAGCCGCTTCCAATGCGAGCTTTTTCCGTGTCCGAACCGAGCCCGCTGGCGTCGTCGAGCCAACCGAACTCCTTGAGGATTTGCTGGCTATAGGTGACGCGACCTGAGACCTTGGAGAGATCCTCGGTCGCCAGGAGCAGCGTTGCCTTCGCCATCAATTCGACCGGCTCTCCGCGCGGGTCGTCGGGTCCCGTCACGAGATTGTGGTAAATCGTTCCGGGCGTCGGCACGACCAGGGACGGGGAAACGCAGGTGACCGAGATTCCATCTTCGTACACCTCGTGCGCCAGGCCTTGGCTGAAGCGTTCGAGTGCGGCCTTCTCGGCCCCGTAGCAAGTACCGCCGAGAGAAGAAGGCGCAGTATAGGGGCCGCGGCCGGGCCCGATGGCCGCGCCCGAGGAGATGTTCACAATACTGCCGCTGTGCCGTGGGATCATATCCTTGAGCGCGAGTTGGCTAAGAATAAAGGGGGCATGGAAGTTGACCGCCCAGGAACGCATCCACCGATTCAAAGGATAATCCTTTATCGGAATGAAATACGTGAGTGCCGCGTTGTTGACCAGAATGTCCACCTTGCCATAGGTATCTATCGCCGTCTGCACCAGCTTCTCGCAGTCCTCGGGCATGGAGATATTCACGGCGACCGCCGTCGCTTCCCCGCCTTCCGATTCGATGTCCTGGACGGTTTCTTCCAGGGAGCCCTCAAGCTGATGATCGCCTTTGTGGAGCGTCCGCGCGGCACATACCGTCTGGGCGCCCTCTTTGGCAAAGAGCCGCGCGATTTCCGCACCGATCCCGCGGCTGGCCCCCGTTACGATGGCAGATTTCCCATCCAGTTTTCCCATGTTCCATCTCCTATAGTTCTGCTCGCTATTTCGTGTCGAGTCTGCCCGGGAGGGCGACGCCCATGCTCAAGAGATTTCTTCGCCACCGCAAGTTGCACGGTTATTGAATGATCGCATTCTTGCGGAGGGTACTTAAGTCGTCGTCTGTGAGGCCCACAATGCCCTTGAAGACCTCGTCGTTATGCTCACCGAGGAATGGCGCACGCACGGCTTCGGCTTCGAGGCCGTTCATTTTCCAGGGAGGTCCAACCAGCTCGAGGTCGCCGAGATCGGGGTGGTTGACCGTGACGAAAGCGCCGCGGGCTTGCAAATGGGGATCGGCGTAGAGGTCCCGGGCATCGCGCGAGGGCGCGGCCGCAATTCCTGCGGCTACGAGTTTCATTGCCGTTCGATCGCGGTCTCGCTGGCGCGTCCACGCCTCCACGATGCCGTCCAATTCCTTCTCGTTCTTCTTTCGCGCTTGGCGGTCGGAAAACCGGGGGTCGTTGGCCAACTCAGGCCTGCCCATGATTTGGACAAGGCTCTTGAACTCCTCGTCGCAATGGACTTCGATGGCCAGCCACCGGTCCACCCCCCAAGTGCGGTACACGCCGTGGGGCGCGTAGAGCGGATGCGCGTTGCCCATGCGCTCGGGAATGCGCGAGGTCATCTCGTAGCCCAGCAAGACCTCGCCGATCAGCGAACTGACGCCTTCGCACTGCGAGTAGTCGATAAACTGGCCCTCACCCGTGCGGGCGCGATGATGGAGCGCCGCGAGAATGGCGAAGGTCAGCGTCGTGGCGTTCATAATGTCCACGTCGCCCGTGGTGTGGCACGGGTGGTCGTCGGGATAGCCCGTGATGTAGGCGTTGCCGCCGATGCCGTGGTGGATCATCGCGTAGCCGAGGTACTGGCTCTCGGGTCCGACCGTACCCCTGCCCGAGGAGGACGCGAAGATGATGCCGGGGCGAAGCGCACACAGGGCGTCGTAGCCGAGGCCCAGTTTTTCGAGGGCGCCGGGCCGCATATTGCTGAAAGCGATGTCGGACGTGGCAGCCAGTTTCTTGGCGAGTTCCAGGCCTTCGGGCTTGCTCATGTCGATGGTGACGCTCTTCTTGTTCATGTTGGCGGCGTTGAAGGAAATGCCCTCATTGGGCGGCACCTCCGCCGGCGCGGGTTCGGCAAGGGGCCACACCACCGAGCGCCGCATGAGGTCCGTCCGGTTGTGGCTCTCGACTTTGATGACCTCCGCGCCGAGCTGAGCCAGGAGCATGCCCGCATACGGACCCGCCCACACCCAGGCGAATTCCAAAACGCGGATGCCTTGCAAGGGAAGGGAAGCTTTGCCCGCCGCACTTGAATCGGGCGGGGCCTCTCGATCCGCCTCGAAGCCGGGCCCGCGAAGAACCTCCTCGTTGTGTTCGCCTAGGCGTGGCGCGGGCCGCTGAACGCGCGGCGGAGACGCCGGCAGTCTATAGGGCCAGCCCGCGTAGCGATGGGTTCCCACCTCGGGATGATCCACTTCTACGAAGTAATCCCGCGCTTTATACTGCGGATAGTTCATCACGTCCTCGGCGGTATTGATGGGACCTATTGGGATGCGCTTTTTCGCGGCCTTGTGATGGATCTCGTCCTTTTTTTGCTTCAACATCCACTCATCGAAGTGCGAAGCGATGTCCATCATGTTATTCGCGCGGTAAGCCATGGAATTCCAAGCTTCATCCGCGCACCACTCCGGGTTTCCCATCAATTCGCGCACGGCGGCAAAGTGGTGGTCGTCCATGGCGGCGAGAATGACGTAGCCGTCGGCCGTTTGCATGCGGCCCATGGCCGGGGGCCGGTCGGGCACACGGCACCACGTCGTCCGATGGTAGCGCGTGCTGGCCACCTGCCCCCCAATCATGGCCAGCATGACTTCCTGCAGTGAGACGTCTATAAGCGTGCCCACGCCTGTCTTGTCGCGCGCGAGCAGCGCCGCCAGCGTCGCCACCGCCGCCGCGACGCCGCCGTGATAGCCTATGGGATTCCCGCCCGGCTTTACGGGCGCGCGGCTCACGTCCACGGACCGCGTGGGCAGGAGAGATCCGAGACCGGCGGCATGAACCAGCGTGAGTTCATCGCCTGGGACGCCGGCGCGCGGCCCGGTGAGGCCGTAAGGCGTGATCGACGTGTACACCAGACGGGGGTTGAGCGCGTGCACCGCGTCCCAATCGAAACCACAACCCGCCAGCACATCCGGCGCGTGGTTGACGATGAACACGTCCGCCCATCGGAGGAGTTTCTTGAACGCTTCGACGTCCGCAGGGCTGTTAGGGACAGACCCGTCTGCGCTCGTGCCTCGCTTCGCTTGGGTCAGTCCCTTTGGCGTTGTAAGGTCGAGGGTAACGCCCCGCTTGCTCGTGTTGGCATAGAGAAAGAGCGCGCTACGCTCGGCATGGGCTTCGTCATCGGGAAAGGGCCCGTACCCCCGGGCGGGATCCCCTTCCGGCGCCTCGACCTTGACCACATCCGCCCCAATATCGCCCAGCATCTTCGCGCAATACGGCCCTGCCACCATCGTCCCGAATTCAACAACCTTGACTCCCTCCAACGCGGACGCGCTCATTACTCACATACTCCTTGGGTCGCGGATTCATTTTTAGAGTATTTTAAGACCACACTGATACGTTTGCTGCTACCGCGCCGTCGTCCGAAAACGGGTGGCAATACGAGA
>JASJYE010000510.1 GCA_030123645.1 Candidatus Hydrogenedentota bacterium
CGACTTCATGCTCACAACTGACAGAACGTATCTATCTAATCTTAAAATGCTCTAGGATTCTTTCTCGCGTGCCGAGCGATCGAAGTCGTGCAAGCGGCCTCTTGTCAATTGTCTCTGGGCCGTCCGTACCATCCAGGGGAAATGCCGGTTCATGAAGATGCCGAATTTTCCGTGGAGCGTCACGTTTGCTTCGAAGCGCCGCTTGTATATTGCCCGCACGATGTCGCGCGCGGCACGCTCCGCCGGCATCACGAAGAATTGAGGAGCGGGGTCGGTCCACTCCTCGTGGAAGCGGCCCTCGTTGTCGACCACGCGGAAGTTGCTTTCGACAAGACCGGGGTTGACGCAGGTGACCGAGATACCGAGGTCGGCCAGTTCGTAATAGATGGACTCCGCGAAACCGCACACGGCGAACTTGCTTGCGGCGTAGGCGGACATGGCCGGGCGTCCGATTTTTCCGAGCACGCTCGATACGATGGCAAGACGGCCTTTCGATTCGACCAAGTGCGGTAAAGTGGCGTAGACCGTATCGATCACCCCGAATACGTTCGTCTCGAACTGGCGGCGGTAGTCCTCGGTCTCGAGTTTGGTCATGAGGCCGTCTACGCCGAAGCCGGCATTCGCCACGACGACGTCAAGCCCCCCGAATTCTTCCACAGCGCGCTCCACGGCCTCGTCGATGCTCGCGCGGCTGGTCACGTCGCACTGCAGGGCGATAGCGCTGCCGCCTGCCTCCTCGACAGAGTGCACCGATTCCGCCAGCCGGTCGAGACTGCGGGCCGCCAAGGCGACACGGGCGCCCTCGCGTGCGAAGGCCACCCCCAGCGCGGCGCCGATACCGGACGAGCCTCCGGTGATGAATGCGTTCTTGTTCTCGAATCGTTTCGCCACAGGTCATGCGCCTCGTGCTATGGTGCGAAGCTCGAGCGCGCCTGCGTGCCCCAATGGCCGTCCTGCTTGGTGACGATGTACAGCGAGTCGAAGGTCGCGATCTTGTTGCCGTCCTTGTCGTAGCGCGAAAAGGTCGTTGCTAAATGGACCTTGTCTTTCCCGGATTGCACCACCTCGCGTTTGTCCCAGACGCTATGGTCCCAGCCGTATTGCGAGGTCAACATGGCAAACACGTCCCGGCCCGCGTACTCCTCCGGCGACTCCCAGACGCGCACGGTACCGCTGGCTATCCGCACGTGCGGGTAGTTCAACGTCTTCGACCACGCCTCCATGTCGCGCGCATTAAACGCGGCCATAAACTCATCGAGAGACGTCATCGCCGCGGCCACCTGATCCTCCTCCTCGGCGGCCGTAATTACGCCGATCGATCCAAGAATAACCAGCATCGCAATTGCCAGCGTTGTCCTCTTAAGCATGGTCGTCCTCCTCCGTGTGGCTCCTGGCTATTCTTTTGGCCAAGACCTTTCGCTTCTATTAAACGTCCCACACATGGGACGTCGTCAATCGGACAGAAGCCATTATTCCACGTTGAAGTCTGAATATGAAATCTTATGCGCTGAAGCGTTTTCCTCCGTCGTTCCCTCGTAATGCTGCATCGGCCAGGCAGAATTCGCCCGGCTGTGCGTTGTCCCCCCGCGCCGCCCAAGCGCGGACTCCAACGCGGTGCCGTTCCACCTCCTCGACCCGCTCGACCCGCTCGGCCCACCCCTGCACCGAGCCCGTCTCGGAGATGGTCACCGGCAGTCCCTATAGATATATGGAATCCGTTGCAGTCCACGATAGTAAATGCGCGAAACAAGATACTGTGGCTCAAGTCAAGGGGTATTTTGGGTTGTAGTCGACG
>JASJYE010000511.1 GCA_030123645.1 Candidatus Hydrogenedentota bacterium
GCCCTTCGGGCGCGCCATAGTAGCAAACGCTTAGATCCCGGCGCGAATCACGCGTGACGGTGCGGCCACCTCGCCTCCGCGCCCGGCCGTTTGGTATTCTCCCCCGATACTTCCTTGAAGCTATCCCGAAACCGAAACTGTCCCATGATGTCCAATCGAAGAGTCCAACCCAACTTGGCGAGATTTGAGTGATGACTTATAAGAATAAACCCTAAATGTCATCCTGAGCGTAGCGAAGGATCTCTTGCGCAAAACGACTCACTTCGTTGAAGAGATCCTTCGCTACGCTCAGGATGACAATAATTGGGTTTTGGGACAGCTTATTGTCATTCAGCCGCCCGGGAGGTTTGCCTGCCGTGTCCGTCAACATGCTTTTTGTGATTAGCTCGCCGCGATCGGGAAGCACAATGCTCGAGCGGATGCTGGAATCGCATTCGCAAATTCTCGGTGGGCCGGAGCCGCATGTGCTGACACCGCTTGCGCATCTGGGCGTCTGGGACAAGGTGGAGAAGGCGCCCTACGATCATGTGCTGGCGGCGGAGTCGCAGAAGCTGTTCATCGAGCGCCTGCCGGGCAAGGAACAGGATTACTGGGACGCCTGCCGGGCCTATTGCGACATACTGTACGGCCGCCTGCTCGAAACGAGCCCCTCTTCGACCGTCTGCCTCGACAAGACACCGGCCTATGGCCTGATTCTCCCGTTTATGATGAAGGTCTTTCCCGACGCGAAGTATGTCGTGCTGACGCGGCATCCCCTCGCGACCTTTTCCTCGTATGCCAATTCCTTCTTTGACGGGGATTACGAGGTGGCGCAGAAGTACAACCCGCTTCTGAACCGCTATGTCCCTGCTATTGCGAAGTTCTTGCAGCAGGACGAAGTGCCGCATCTCCACGTCGCCTACGAGGACCTCGTCGCGGATCCGGAAACATGGATGGAGAAGATCTACGCGTATATCGGCGTGCCCTTCGAGAAGGAGACCATCGACTACGGCGATCGGCAGCGTGATGACGAAACGGGAAAGGGGCTTGGCGACCCGATCGGCGTGCAGCAGCATTCGCGGCCCTCGGCCAGCCACGTCCACAAATGGGTCGAGGAGCTCACCGCCGACCCGGCCAAACGCGCCTTCATGGAAGGGGTCATCGGCCAGCTGGATCCGGCCGACCTGGAGACCGTCGGGTATCCGCTGGAAGAGCTCTGGAAACCCCTTGAAGAGGCCGAGGGCAAGACCTTCGTGCCGAAGAAGCAGCCGCTGACGCGCTACGGGTTGCAGCGCAAGGCGATTATCAAGCTTCGGGCGACGGCACAGGGCAACGGCCTCCTCCGCAAGGGGCTACAGAAGGTCCGGCTCGCCTGCGACGTGCTGCTCCGCGAATAGGCCAAGGCTAGAGGTTGGCGGTGGTGATGTCCACAATGCTGTTAGGCCCGCCTTGGTTGGACTCTATCATTACGAATAGCCCATCCTTGCTTGCGGAGATGACCGTCATCTCTTTCCAGGCCGACGATCCTTCCACTTTCCAGCCGGTCTCGGCGAAGACTTTTTCATAATACTCGAGGACCTCGTCGACGGTTAAGGTCGAGTGGCCCACGACCGTGAACATTTGTTTGCCGGCGTCCTGCGTCTCGACGGACGTGATATCGAGCTCCGCGAGCATGG
Source organism: Candidatus Hydrogenedentota bacterium (assembly GCA_030123645.1). Lineage (GTDB taxonomy): Bacteria > Hydrogenedentota > Hydrogenedentia > Hydrogenedentales > JASJYE01. Next base: position 1,656 of record JASJYE010000511.1, read on the forward strand.
GTGCGGCCTCAGGAAAACCTTCCGGCAGGGCGATCGGCTCAGGTTCCGGCTCTTCCAGCTCGGCGCTTTCGACGGGCAGCGGGGTATCCGACGCGTCGACCGTATCTTCGAGAGCCGTTTCGTC
>JASJYE010000164.1 GCA_030123645.1 Candidatus Hydrogenedentota bacterium
CGCGAACCACCACAGAGAAAACGCGTATCATCGCCGAGCATCAGCAAGTCGTGCGCATCGACGTCGAGGAATATAAGCCGATCGGCGATGCACACGTGCGCAAGGTCGTCGATCAACTGGATGGCGAGGCGGCGAAGGGCGCGCTCCAGGCCATCATCGTTGAAGACTACAACAAAGGTATGGTGAGCGAGAAGGCGCTGAGGGATATCGCCGAAGTGGGCACGCGGCACGGTATCCCCGTGGCGCTCGATCCCCACCCCGGAAACGAGGCGTGCGTCGAAGGCGTCACGATACTCACGCCCAATCGCACCGAGGCATTCGCTATGGCGGGCGTTTATCTTAAGCCGCCCCCACGGCCCGTTACGGATGACACGGCCCTTAGGGAGGTTGTGCGGATTCTTCAGGACCGCTGGAAGGTGCGCTACCTTCTCGTCACGCTCGGCGGCGACGGCATGGCGCTCTATCAGAACGGCGGCCCGCCGCTGCACATCCCGACTCAGGCCAAGGAAGTCTTCGACGTCTCCGGCGCGGGCGACACGGTAGTCGCCTCCTTTGTGCTCGCCCTCATCGCCGGCGCGTCTGCGGAAGAGGCCGCCGTCATCTCTAACCACGCCGCCGGTGTCGTCGTCGGAAAAGTCGGCACCGCGCCGGTCTCAGCGGAAGAGCTGCTTGAGTCTTTCCAGGTAGAGGAGTGATGAACAAGGCCGTCTTTCTCGATCGTGACGGCACCGTCATTCAGCATGTCCACTATCTTACTGAGCCGGGCAAGGTTGAGATAGTTCCCGGGGGCGTCGAAGCGCTCAAGAAGCTGCAGGAAGCCGCTTACTTGCTTGTGGTCGTGAGCAACCAATCGCTCGTGGGCCGTGGCTACGGGACGGTTGACGACGTCGAGGCGGTCAATGCGCGGATGCTGGAGCTTCTCGAGGCGGGCGGCGTGAGAATCGATTGCGTCAAGTACTGTCCGCATCTCCCCGGCGAGGATTGCCCGAATCGTAAGCCGATGCCCGGCATGCCGATCGAGGCCGCCCGGGAACTCGGCATCGACCTCGCGCAGTCCGTTATGATCGGCGATAACCTTAGCGACGTCGAGGCGGGCCGAAACGCGGGTTGCCAGATGAATATCCTGATTCAGCCGGCCGGTGCTTCGGACTACCGCCCCAGCCTTGGAGCCACGGTCGTGGCCTCCGGGCTTCCCGAGGCAGTCGATATAGTTCTACACGTCTAGAGCATTTTAGGATTAGATAGATACGTTCTGTCAGTTGTGAGCATGAAGTCGTTAAGGAAGAGGAAGTCACGGGTGCCAATACGAGACCGGACGTTCCGGCGTCAAGCGCAGCTTGGGGGTGTGCGGTGGCGGCTTCGAAGACACCCCCAAACGAGTCTGGCGCCGGAACGTCCGGTCTCGTATTGACACCCGTTTCCGGACGACGGCGCGGTAGCAGCAAACGTATCAGTAGAATCTTAAAATGCTCTAACCCGCGCCCGCCGGCGCATCGCGCTTGGACTCAAGCGCCTCCAGCGCCTTCGGAAGCGTCTCTACAAACGCGCGGATCTCATCGCACACACGTTCGTAGTGCCCCATCGCCTCTTCGTCGCTCGAAGCCGTCGCGGCCAGCCGGGGCGGATCGTCAAAGCTCTTATGCACGATCTTCGCATCACCGTGAAACACCGGACATGATTCGCTGGCCTGATCGCACACGGTCACCACATAGTCGAACTCTATTTGCTTGAGCTTTTCCACGGTCTTTGAGCGATACTGCGATATGTCCACGCCGGCGCGCAACATGACCTGTGCTGCAATCCGATTCAGACCATGGGCGCGGATACCCGCCGAATAGGGTTCGAGCGCATCAGCCTTCAGGGCCCGCGCCCAGCCCTCCGCCATTTGGCTCCGGCATGAATTCCCGGTGCACAAGAAGAGGACCTTTAACCTGTCATGCGTTTCGTTCATAGGACAACTCAGATTTTCCTGCCGGATTTCCGGAGCCAATCACTCGCCTCGCCGAGCCCCGAAGCGCTTCGGGCATCAAAAACACGGACCCTATGCTTATTATCCGCCCTCGATGGTGGTGCAATCAAACACTCAACTCATTTGCGCAATATTAATACATTTCGCCGAAATTGCGAATGGAATCTTGACATCATCATACAAGACTGATATAGTTTCCCTAGTCCGCGTTAAAGGGTGTATGCGATTGGGCTTAGGTCTGCGCGGTCGAAACAAGGCAACTCGCTCGGGGGTGCCGTATTGGATTCAAGATAAATGTGTGCCTCTCGCATCCAGCAAAGGCAAGGCTGCTCCGGATTTTTGGGTGGACCGGCAGCGCTATCAGACCGTGATACACACACTGTCGGGAGTGGTTCGCAGTGATCAAGCGTTGGACAGTGATTCTAATTCCTCACGACCGGGGCCAGCGGCGCTCATTTAGCCTCAGCAACTTGCACCTATGGGCGGTGCTCGGACTCGTCGCCGTGCTCACGCTGACGACGGCCTTCTTCTACCGGCGCAGTGAGACGCATTCCGCCACTGCGAAACGACTCGAAACGCGCTACCGCCAGCTCGAGGCGATTCTAGAGGGGCAAGATGTTCCCGCAGACCTGGAAGGCCATCTAACGCGCAAGGAAGCCGAAATTCGAGCCCTCTACGAGACCCGAGACAAAGCGATGACCGACGAGTTGAGCCGGCTCTACGATCTCGAGCGGGAAGTGCGCATCGTTTCCAATCTCCCGGCAAGCCCTGAGAATACGGGGCAGGTGCCGCGAGCTGCTGCAGAGGGCCAGGGTGGCGCGCCGGGCGGTTCGGACACGGGGATCGTCTACGAAGATAGCGAGAACATGAACCCGCCAGCACTGATCTACGGCGTCGTGAATCCTTCGGCTGACATGATCTTGGAAGAAATGAATCTTCGTGTTAAGAGCCTGAACCGCCTCGTGAACGATATGCAGGCGCAACGGGATTTGGTCGATCACACGCCCGCAGGATGGCCCACCAATTCCGCCAAGCGCCGAATAAACTCAAAGTTTGGCGTTCGCAGCGATCCCTTCACGCACGAGCTGCGACAGCACTCCGGCGTGGATATTTCCGCGGAATATGGATCGCCCATTTTCGCGGCGGCAGATGGCGTCGTGACCTTTTCCGGCTACCATCAGTATCTCGGTCATCTTGTAAAAATTAATCATGGTTATCGCATGGAGACGTGGTATGGTCATATGAGCAAGCGATTGGTGCATAAGGGTGAGGTGGTCCACAGCGGTGATACGGTCGGTACAGTAGGCAGCACCGGGCGCAGTACGGGCCCGCATATTCATTATGAGGTGCATGTAAACGGGGGGCGGGTTGACCCGCGAAACTACATAGGAAAATAGGATATGCCAGAAAAGAAACGAGAGTTCGACGAAAACGCAGTATCGACAATTGTCGGGCCGGGAACGGTCATCACGGGGGAAATTCTCTCTCAAGGGACGGTACACATCGAGGGCACCGTCCAAGGGCGCGTCGAGTGCGAAGACACCATCGTGGTCCAGCAATCCGGCCGGGTGCAGGCTGACCTCATCGCGGGTCAGATCATCATCAGTGGCAGCGTCGAGGGCAATACCTTTGCCCACGAACGCCTCGAGATTACCAACCAGGGCAAGGTTGTCGGGAACATCACCGCGCCGCGCATCAGCATCGCCGATGGTGTAATCTTCGAAGGCCAATGCACCATGAAACCGGCCGGGCAGGCGCAGGCACCGCCGCGTGAGGGCCAGGGCGAGCAAAAACGGCCCCAGCCCCTCAAAGAAGTCCCGAAAAATGAGGCCGATAAGCAGGCCCTGGGCGGCCCTAGGCAGGAAAATGCCGAGCCCAAGAAAGCGGCTGGCTAGGCGGTCTACCGCGCTCGATTCTATCGCAGCGCGCGTAGTTCCGCGTGCGCTCCAGGCGGGGCCGCGTGTCGCTCTGAACGCCTCCGTGCTATCATTTCTTGGCTAGGAAGACATGTAAAGGCTGACCTGTGTCAAAAGCCCCAAATCTGAAGTCGAAGGTTCTTGTCGCCATGAGCGGCGGTGTCGACAGTTGCACCGCCGCCGCCATGCTCGCCGAGCAGGGCCACGACGTCGTGGGCATCACCATGCGCGTGGTCGCCGACGAAGAGCACCGGTCCGTGTTCCAGCCATGCTGCTCGGCCCAAATGGCTGAAGACGCGAGACAGGTCGCCGATACGCTCGGCTTTCCGCATTACACGCTGAACCTTGTGGAGAAATTCGATAGCCAGGTCATCGGCGATTTCACAAGTGAATACCTGAGTGGGCGCACGCCGAATCCATGCGTACGCTGCAACCAGCGTCTGAAGTTCGGCACCCTCTACAAAAAGGCAATCGAGCTGGGGGCAGAATACATCGCCACGGGACATTACGTGCGGCTCGCCCGGCGCAACGGGCGCTTCGCCGTTCAACGCGCCAGGCATCTCGCGAAGGATCAGAGCTACGTCATGGCCGGGCTCATGCAGAAGCAACTTGCTATGGGACTGTTTCCCCTTGGCGAAATGACGAAGCAGGAGACAAGGGCGAAAGCGCGCGAGCTGGGGCTGGCGGCGGCGGAGACGCCCGAGAGCCAAGACATTTGCTTCATCCCGGAAGGCGATTACGTTGGTTTTTTGCGCAAGCGAGTCGGCGCCATGTCTCCCGGCCCGATCGTCAACACCAGCGGGGACATCCTGGGCGAGCACTCGGGCCTGATGGGATACACCGTCGGTCAACGGCGCGGCCTCGGCATATCCACAGACCAGCCGCTCTATGTCGTTCAAATCGACATCGAAAAGAACGCGCTGGTCGTGGGCCACGAAGAAGAGACCTATTGCCGGCGATTCATCGCGAACGAGGTCGTCTGGGGCGGCATGCCGAAGCAGACCGGGCCCTTCGACGGGCGCGTTCAGATCCGTTATCGCCATGACCCGGCCCCGTGTACGGTGTCGCCTAGGGGCAACGAGCTCGAAATCACGCTGCACACGCCACAGCGCAGCGTCACGCCCGGCCAATGGGCCGTCGTATACGACGACGAGGATCGCGTCCTCGTGGCGAGCAACATCAAAGACTTCGAACGACTCCGTTCATCACCCGCCACAAGCGAAGCGACCGCCTAGCCCGACAGTGCTTAGTCAGTGTTGAATTTTCGGGTATGCGCGTCTGAGTTCGATTCGTGCTTCGCTCGTGGTCAATTGCCAAGTTCCGCATGGGCTAAAGCCCATCCTACCCCTAAGTTCAGAGACGGGTACGTGAATTCTTCAGTATTTCGTCGAGCAAGGCCGAGCGCGCCTCTTCGAATTTCAGGACACGGCATCCTCTCGGGGCCCATACGGCCGGGTTCGTCGGGCCGAACAGGGCAATCGTCGGGCATCCGACAGCAACTGCCAGGTGTGTGACGCCGGAGTCGTTCCCAATGAATTGCCGCGCAGCGGCGAGATGAGTGGCGACGCCGACGAGGGAGTCCGTTTCAATGCGTCTTGCGTCACGCGGTATTCGAGAAAACTCGCCCCTTCCGCGCTCGAGCTCCGCCGGGCCTAAACACCACGCGATCTCGCGGCCGGCCGACTCCAGTTCGTTGGCCAAAGCGAGGTAATTTTCCAATGGCCAGTTCTTGCCGGCGCTCCCGCTGCCGGGGTGGATAACGATGTCGTACTGCTCGGGGCCGGGCGCAATGGCAAGCCTTAATTCAGGGCCATCGGGCATTCCGAGGCGGTCGAGATAATACGCTGAGGCGTGCCGGGTCCAACCCTCAGGCGGGAGACCCGCGCGGATGTCAATCTTCTCAACATTGCAATCCTCCAGACCCCTCCGAATGCCTCCGTCCTTATCGGCCATCCAGACCACGACTCGCTGGAATGCGGTAAGAAATTTGCGCAGCTTCTGCGTGGGCCCGTCGAAAACAGAATCAAAGCCCACGCTTTCAAAGTCATGGGCGGCTCCCGCGATGCCGCCTGCGACGGCGAGCTCCAAGCGCTCTTTCCGCCCGAGTAGCTCGACGCGGCCCTCGCGGCCAAGGCCCTTGATCGACGGGCACGCTAGAAGAAAATCGCCTATTCCACCCGTATGGACGACGAG
>JASJYE010000165.1 GCA_030123645.1 Candidatus Hydrogenedentota bacterium
ACTTCCGCGAAGAATTCGACGCCCACGTCCAGGGCAAGTGTCCCGCGGGCAAATGTAAAGCCCTCATCGACTACTGGGTCGAAGACACTTGCATCGGCTGCACCAAATGCGCCCAAGCCTGTCCCGTCGACGCTATCGCCACGGCGCCCTACGCTCTGCATTCAATCGACCTCGATATCTGCACTCGTTGCGATAGTTGCCGCACGGCCTGTCCCGTCGACGCAGTCATGACAGGGTCGCGCTGACAGCAAGGGTAACGAATCGTGCCAAACCTGATGATCGACAACCCACGAACCGACGTTGAAGCTGGGGGAAAAATCTTCGCGGCAAAAGAACATAAACTCGCCATACGCGCCGCCGGAAACGCTGAGACAGCCGCCGCGTGGGTTGACGAGTATCTGAAAAGTGTCGAGATCGGGCCCGGCAAGAAGCTCTTCGAAAGCAGATGCGGGAATTTGTCAAAACTCGAAATTGTATTTATTAACGGAATGCCTGAAGCACTCGACATAGTAGACGTCGAAATAGCGGATATCGACGCCATTGTGGAAGAAAACGGGACCGGGCCTGAGGCCGTCATCCCGATTCTGCAAGCCATCCAGACCCGCTATCGCTATCTTCCAGATGCGGCGCTCGAACGCGTGTGCGAGCTTTCTGAAATTACGCCGGCCTCGATCGAAGGCGTTGCAACGTTCTATACACAATTCCGCCGGAACCCGGTTGGAACGCACCTCATCAGCTTGTGCGACGGCACGGCCTGCCACGTCAAGGGCGCCGAAGACATCCACGAAGCCCTGTCGGACGAGTTGAAGCTCGAAAAGGGACAGGACACGGACGAGGATGCCAATTACACCATCCAAAAGGTCGCGTGTCTTGGATGTTGTTCCTTGGCGCCTGCCATGAAGCTTGACGACGTGACCTATGCAAATATCGGCGTGGATTCCGTTCCGAGCGTTATGCAGGATTTCGCCAGGCGCGAGGAAAGAAAAGGACAGCCCGAAACCCGGCCTTCGAGAGACGTAAAGCTCAACGGCGCCGAGATTCGCATCGGGCTCGATTCGTGCTGCGTCGCCAGTGGCACAGACAAAATCGAGCTCGCCCTGGAAAAGGCCCTTGACGAGCTAGACTCGGACGTGCCCGTCAAGCATGTCAGTTGCGTGCACATGTGTCATCAGGTGCCCGTCATTGAAGTCATACAAAACGGTAAGCAGTCTTCGCTATACGTCAAAGTTGAGGAGGAAGACGTCTCGGAAATCGTGGCGCGTCATTTCAAACCTCGCAATCCTTTCGGCCGGCTGCGCTCCACCGCGTTGCGTTGGACAGAGCATCTGTACGACGACTTTAGCGGTGAAGACCTTTTGGAGCGCCACGGAGAGGATGTCCGCGACGATCCCCGAGCGTCGTCGTTCCTGACTCATCAAAAGCATATCGCGACTGAATTTCGCGGAAACCTCGACCCTGCGAGTTTAGATGATTACCTGCGCAAGGCCGGCTTCATGGCCGTGGAGAAATGCCTATTCGGCAGGGCCAAAGGACGCGCCCTGTTGGCCAGCCATCGCGGTGAAAAGGTTACCGGCACTCCGGAAAACGGAGAGAGTTGGTCCGCGCAACGCATTATCGATGAGATCTCTGCGAGCGGGCTGCGCGGCCGCGGTGGCGCAGGATTTCCAACGGGCCGGAAGTGGCAATTCGTTCATGACGCGCCAGGTGAGAAGAAATACATCATTTGCAACGGCGACGAAGGCGATCCCGGCGCGTTCATGGATCGGATGATCCTTGAATCCTACGCCTACCGTGTCATCGAGGGGATGATCATCAGCGCACTCGCCGTCGGCTCCGATGAGGGGTACTTGTATATCCGTGCAGAGTATCCCCTGGCGACGCGGCGTATGCGGCAGGCGATCGTAGATTGTGAGGAGGCCGGTCTTCTTGGGGACAACATTTTCGGGACCGGCCATTCGCTGCACCTTAAGGTGAAAGAAGGGGCGGGCGCCTTCGTTTGCGGAGAGGAGACCGCGCTCATCGCCTCGCTCGAGGGCAAGCGCGGCATGCCGACCATTCGCCCGCCTTATCCTGCAATAGAAGGGCTGTGGGGACGTCCGACGCTGATCAACAACACCGAAACCCTGGCGATGGTGCCTTGGATCGTACGCAACGGCGCCGACGAGTTCGCGGCCCTAGGCACAGAGAAGAGCAAGGGCACGAAGGTGTTCTCACTCGCCGGGAAGATCAGGAACGGCGGATTGATCGAAGTGCCTATGGGCATCACGATAAACGAAATCGTCGAAGACGTTGGCGGCGGCATTGCGGACGGGCGGCAATTCAAGGCCATCTTGGTGGGCGGACCTTCGGGCGGCTGCATCCCCGCGTCCTTGGGCGATACACCGGTCGACTACGAAGCCCTTTCGGAAATCGGCGCCATGATGGGCTCGGGCGGCTTGATCGTTCTTGACGACACGGACTGCATCGTCGAGATGTGCCGTTATTTCCTCTCGTTCACTCAAGACGAATCGTGCGGGAAGTGTTCTCCCTGCCGGATCGGCACGATGCGGATGAAAGAAATGCTGACGCGCCTAACCGAGGGTAAAGGTAAAGAAAGCGACCTCGAACTCCTTGATGAACTCGGCCGGGTGGTAAAAGCCCAGAGCCTGTGCGGTCTGGGTAAAACCGCGCCCAATCCTGTCCTGACCGCGCTGAAATACTTCCGTGAAGAATTCGAGGCCCACGTTCAAGGCAAGTGCCCTGCGGGCAAATGCAAATCTCTCATTGACTACTGGATCGTCGACACTTGCATCGGCTGCACCAAATGCGAGCAGGTCTGCCCTGTGGACTGCATCGAATCGACGCCCTTCAAGCTGCATTCCATCGACCTGGATGTGTGCACGCGCTGTGACGCCTGTCTGGTGGTGTGTCCCGTCGAGGCAATTTTAGCAGGCTCCCGATAACGGCATAATGATTCGCCATGACTAAGTTAACCATCAATAACATAGAAATCGAAGTCGAAGCCGGAACGTCGCTGCTCAAGGCAGCGCGAGAGATGGGCATCGAAGTGCCAACGCTGTGCTACTGGGAAGGCGTGCAACCGATGAATTCATGCATGCTCTGCGTCATGCGCGACGCCAAGAGTGGCCAACTCCATCCTTCGTGCTCGACCATCGCCCAGGAGGGCATGGAAATCGAGACGGACAGCGGCGACGTGTGCGCAGCGCGGAAGGACGTGCTGGAACTGATCATCAGCGAGCACGTGGGCGATTGCGAAGCGCCCTGCAGCCATACCTGCCCCGCGTCAATGAACATCCCAGTCATGATGCGCCAGATCTATGACGGCGATTACGATGGCGCGGCGTACACGGTAACCAACGGTCTCGTTTTCCCGTGGACGCTTGGATACGTGTGTCCTGCGCCCTGCGAAAACCCCTGCCGTCGCAAGAGTTACGACGAGACAATGAAAATTCGCATACTTCACCGAAACGTGGCGGAAAAGGCGCAGAAGGATAATCCGGAACTGCTGGAGTGTCCGCCGGATACGGGCAGGCATGTGGTCATCATTGGCGCCGGTCTCACGGGTATGTCTGCGGCGTGGGTGCTTCGGAAATGTGGGCACGCCTGCACGATTTATGAAAAGGACGAAAAAGCCGGTGGGAGATGGCGCAACCTCCCCGAAGAAGAATTCCCGATCCACGTGCTGGACGCTGAAATCGATCGGATCGCGCGGTTGGGTGTTGAATTCGAATATGACCAGAAGATAAACGGCAACGGCGACATGGACGCGATCCTCTCGAAGTACGATGCGGTCATTGTTGCATGCGAGGGCGTCGCTGAAGCCGGGGGTAAGATCTTCGCGGCAAAAGAACATAAGCTCGCCGTACGCGCCGTCGGAAACGGCAAGACAACCGCCACGTGGGTCGACAAGTATCTGAAAAGCATCGAGCCCGGACCCAAGAATAAGTTCTTCGAATCCAAATACGGGAAATTGTCAAAACCCGACCTGGAGCGGATGCGGGAGCAGAACGAGAACCAGGAGTCTATGGCGGTCCCGGCGCCCGCGGAGGTCTTGGTCGATTCACAGGACGAGGCCGGGCGTTGCCTGCATTGCGATTGCCGGAAGCGGGTTTCTTGCGGCCTGCGCAAGTGGGCCTCCGACTACGGCGCCGAGAAGAAGAAATACAATACGACCGAAAAGATCGACTATCGAATTATTGGCAGCGGCGACATTATGCTCGAGCCCGGCAAGTGCATCCGCTGCGGTCTATGTGTCGCCATCGCAGAGAAACATGGAGAAAGTATCGGGCTCTCCTTCGTCGGCCGTGGCTTCGACATGGAGATTCAGGTTCCCTTCAACCACGACCTCGACGAGGGTGTCAGAAAATCCGCCGCAGAGTGTGTGGCCGCTTGTCCCACCGCGGCCATAGCCTTCCGCAATAAAGAAGATATCGAGGCCTGCCATACCACGACCTGGATCGAACTATAACTGAGTGGGACAATTCGGCGGTCGGGCGTGTATACTAATTCCGAGGTGAAATGTTGAGGAAAGATCATTCTATGCCGCGCATGAAGGGCTTTACGCTCATCGAACTGCTGGTGGTGATTGCCATTATCGGCATTCTGGCCGCCATTTTACTGCCTGCTCTGGCGCGCGCCCGGGAGGCGGCCCGCCGGACCAGTTGTATGAACAACCTCAAACAGCTCGGCCTGGTCTTCAAGATGTACGCCAACGAGTCGCCCGGCGGAAAGTTCCCGCCCATGGCCAACCGGACTTCCTACCAGGTGGTAAATACCAACCAGGCCGACCCCATGTCTCCGACCGAGTACAACAATTATGTGGAACCCACCAACGGCTTCTGCTTTTATCCCAATCCCTTTGAGCCGACCGGAATGGGTGGGGGCCAGGGCAAGGTGCAGTTCAGTTTCGATGGCCCTGCGACGTTTCCAGAGTATCTAAACGATCCGCTTGTGATGATCTGTCCCTCCGATTCGAGTCCGGACGACGCCGTTAATACGAGCACCGGGCGCTGGTACAACCAAATCGTCCTGGACACCACTGGCCAAGCGCAATGGGACGCGTGCGCCTTTGGTCCTGAGTCCTACATCTATCTGGGCTGGGTCTTCAGCGATGAGCCCGGCCGGGACTACCTCGCGGTTGGCGCCGACCCGAATGACCCGGCGATTACTGCCGCCAATCTGGTGGGTCAATACGTGAGCTTTCCGTTTATCGTTGCATTTGCGACTCGCGTCGGGGAGGTGGCGTTTGAAGTCAGCAACTACGACGCGGACATTAATGCCGATGACCTTCAAGATCCCATCTACCGGCTCCGCGAGGGCATCGAACGGTTTTACATCACCGACATCAACAACCCGGGCGCGAGCGCAAGGTCGCAGAGTTCCATCTCGGTCCTCTCCGATTCCGTGAGTACCGTTCCGGCCGATTTCAACCACGTGCCGGGCGGGGCGAACGTCCTCTACATGGACGGCCACGTCAAATTCGAGAAATATCCCGGCACTTTCCCCGTCACCCGCGCCTTCGCGACACTCGTTTCCCTGTTCTAAGCGTGTCGTAGTCTCCTTTACTCAAGAAGGGATCTCACGAGCGATGTCCCAGTTCGTCGGAATAGACGGATGCAGGGCGGGCTGGTTTGCAGTCATGCTCAAGAACGCAGAAGAGTACGACTTCGAAATTTTTTCGAATATCGAAGAGCTCTGGAACTCCCTTTCGAGCGCGCAAGATTTCCTTATAGATATTCCGATCGGCCTTAAAGAGAAGGACGAGCAAGGTAGAAGGTGCGACACAGAAGCTCGAGAACGGCTAAAGTGGCCCAGATCGTCAAGCGTATTCACACCCCCGTCACGGTGCGTCCTGCACATGCGCAGTCGCGAGAAAGCATCGGAGAAGAGCCGCCGACTTACGGGTCGCGGCATCAGCGTTCAAGCTTGGTCTATCGTACCAAGTATTCGAGAAGTCGACGAATTCCTCCGCGAAACCCCTCCTGCTAGAAAGAAGCTACGCGAGATCCATCCTGAAGTACTCTTCTGTGCACTGAATGGGGGCAAGTCAATGGTTCACAAG
>JASJYE010000512.1 GCA_030123645.1 Candidatus Hydrogenedentota bacterium
ACTGCGCCCTCGTGGCGCACTGAGCGATGCGGGCTAGCTGCAGCGTTGAATTTACGCCTGCGCCGCGGGGGGAGGCGCCCGTGATGCATCGTGTTTCTACCGGGGCCGGTCTTGCAGTGGGGGATTGTAACGTCCGCGCGAGATGATGTCTTTGGGATCGAGTGCGCGCTTGATCTCGGCGGCCACCTCCCAAAAGACCGACGGCTCTTCGCGCATCTTGGGCATGCCCTGCAAACCCGCGCGGTACAAATTGTAGCCCCTGGCCATCATCGCGTCGACGAGCGCTTCATAACAGGCGGATGCGCGTTCCGCTTCCCCGGGCAGCGACTTGTCGAAGGTGACGTTGAATACGCCGACAAGGCAGCGTTCGGTCAGCAGGTTCAGGCTGACGAGCATGTCGAAACCGTGCTCCTCGAAAATAGGCTCTGCGAGATTTAGGAGCGCGATGGCCTCACTGCCCTTCATGGGAATGACCGGCGACACCCAGTAGAGGCCGCAGCCGCTGTCCAACAGCTCGCCGGGGACGTCCGGCGGTTTCCTCAACCGCCAGTACGTGCCCATGACCGCTTCGATGGTCGGCACGCCCTTGAGCAGGTCATAGTTCGGACGGAGGATCTTCATCGCGCGTGCCAATTTCTTGCCCAAGCCGACGGCGTTGAGGGCCGTGCATGTCCATTCCAGACTTCGTATCTTGCGGTCGTCTAGGAAGACGAGCCGGCTGGCACAGCCGCGCAGGGCTTTTCTCAGCGCCTTCCGCGCGGCACGGACGCGGGCCTTGGTGCCGGTGATAGACCCAGAACCCTGCCACGCCTGGGCGCCGGACTGCTCACGGAGCTGCTGCCTGAGCTCAGGTGGCAGGGGCACGACGCCCTTCGCAAGGTCCCACGGGTATTTCCCGCTGCCGGCCAGCACCCGGAAGTCGTTCCCGATGTGGATGGCCGTGTCCAGCGTCCCCGCCATCCGAAGCGGACGAATTCGGTCGACAAGCTCCTCGAGGTCTTCGAAGCGGGGCGCCTGAAAGAAAAAGAAGTTGAACGCTTCCGGCTCGGGCATGAGCCAAAGACCCATCTTCGTCACAATGCCGTAGTTGGACTGCGTGAAGAGACCGTCCAGGTACGGCCCGACACCGTAGGGATACACGTGCGTCGCCTTTGCGTTTGGGAAGTGCCCGAAGCCCGTGTTGAGCACGCGGCCGTCGGCGAGAACGATCTCCATTCCGCAGCAGTTGCGGAAGTGATCGCCATAGCGGGTATGCCCGAAGCCGCGCTCGACGGTGTTGCCGACCAGACTCGAATCGGGCCCGGCCGCCGAGGCGTCCATCCAGAGGCCTGTGTCGTTGTCCTGAAGATAATCGAAGAGTTGGCCTTGCGTCACGCCGGGTTCGACGACGCAATAAGCGAGTTCTCTATTGACTTCGAGGATCCGGTTCATCCGGCCAAGGTCGAGGATCGCCGCGCCGCCGCTTGGAGCGCATGCGTCGCCATAGCCCCAATTCTTGCCGCACGAGATCGGATAGACGGGAACGCCGTGGTCGGACGCAATCTCGACAATCGCCTGCACATCCTCAGTCGTCTCCGGGTAGAGAATGCAGCAGGGCCGCGTTGCCTCAGCCTGGGTCGTACGCGCGTACTTGTCGAGCGTCCCCGGGTCGCGTGCGACGGCCTTCTCGCCGAGAGTTGTCATCCATTCAGAGACGGCCGCGTCCGCGGACTGCAATACGTAGGCGCTCATGGGTCTTTCCTTCCGCCAATGGTCC
>JASJYE010000513.1 GCA_030123645.1 Candidatus Hydrogenedentota bacterium
TGGATGCTTTTCTGGGGAGGCTCGACGATCTCATGGCGCGCCTCGATTCCACCCGGCGCACCAGGCCGGCGCTTGCGCTCTTTCTGCTTTTTCCGGCCCTGCTCATTCTGAGCGTATTCGGTCTATTCCCACTATTCTATTCCATCTATCTCAGTCTCTTTCAGGCCGTAGGCGCGGCCAAAGAGTTCGTCGGATTGAAAAACTATGCTGAGGCCATCGGCGGGGCCCCCTTTTGGAAGAGCTTCGAGGTCACCATGTATTTCGCGCTCGGCACCGTACCCACGACACTCGTCTTCAGTTTTCTAATCGCCAACGGCCTGTTTCGCATCACGCGCTTCCGCAACACATTGCGCACGCTCTTTTTTCTTCCTTACGTCACGTCCATCGTGGCCGCGGCGATGGTATGGCGCGTAATGCTCGAACCCCGCGAAGGCATCGCGAATCTAATCATCGAAAGCCTCGGCATCCCCGCGCAGACTTGGCTCCTGGAACCCAGGGGAGTCCTTCACCTGATCTTCGGCGATGCGATTTCGCCCGGCGCCGGCCCCAGTCTCGCCCTGTGCAGCGTGATTCTCTTCGAGATCTGGCGGAGCTGCGGCTTCATGGTCGTCGTCTTTCTCGCGGGACTATCGGCCGTTCCGCGCGAGCTCGAGGACGCCGCCCGAATCGATGGCGCGAACGCGCTGCAGGTTGCCCGCAACGTCACCATCCCGATGCTTTCGCCGACCATCTTTTTCCTGAGCATCGTCGGTGTGGCGGGATCGTTTCAAGCCTTCAGCAGTATCTACGCCATGACCGGCGGCGGACGCGGCCCGCTCGACACGACGCAGAACCTGACCGTCTATATCTACGTCAACTACCTCGATCGCATGGGCTACGCGTCCGCGGTCGCCACGCTGCTAGCAGGCACAATCATGACATTCACACTGGTCCAATGGCGGTTATTCGGACGAAAGGTCTACTACCGATGATTCGCAAGACCCTCTTGTATGCCGTTCTCGTCTGCGGCGGGCTGATCATGGCCTATCCCTTCGTTTGGATGCTCGCGACGTCTTTCAAAAGCCTTCGCGAGGCCAACACGCCCTCCTTGGGTCTGCTGCCGGAGAAGTGGCTCTGGCACAACTACGTCGATGTCTTCCAGGCCGCCCCCTTCGGCATGTATTTTTTCAACACCTTCTTCGTGGCGATTCTCACCACCCTCGCCGTTACGTTTACGGCCCTTCTGGCGGGATACGCCTTCGCGCGGCTCGAGTTTCGTTTTAAGGGCCCGCTGTTCATGCTCGTCCTCGCCACAATGATGGTCCCCTTCGAAGTGACCCTCATCCCGAACTTTGTCCTCATCAACCGCCTGGGCTGGTACAACTCCTATGCCGCACTCATCGTGCCCTGGTGCGCCAACGCCTTCTCGATTTTTCTCATGCGCCAGGCCTTTCTGGCTCTTCCCAGCGATTACCTGGACGCCGCAACGCTAGACGGTTGCGGCCACTTGCGATTCCTCTTCCACGTCGGCGCGCCCATGGTAAGGCCCTCGCTCGCCACCGTCGCCCTCTTCGCCTTCCTCAGCAGCTACAACGCGCTGCTCTGGCCGCTCGTGGTCACCGGCGACGAGTCCATGCGCGTCGTGCAGGTGGGCCTCACCATTTTTTCCCGAGGCGAGGGCGTGCGCACACAGCTTCTCATGTGCGCCTCGACCATTGTCATCCTTCCGACCGTAGCGATATACTTCGTGGCGCAGCGCGCCTTTCTCGAAAG
>JASJYE010000514.1 GCA_030123645.1 Candidatus Hydrogenedentota bacterium
TGGATAATGTGGTCTGGGCGGTTTCAATAAATGCTGGCGTAATGGGGGTCTGTCAAATGAACTTGAGCCAGGCAGCCGAGACTCAGAGCGAGAGTCGATTACGCAGCCGTCATCACGGATTTCCATTCAGCCATCGCCTGGTTGCGGAATATCCGGAGTGTGCGACGGGAAATGAGATGGCGTTGGATGTTGAACAGATTGCAGATCGGGCCGTAAATCGAGAGGAATCTTTGCGCTGAACGGGGTGCTTTGGAACGCTGCATCTTTCGTTCCCGTCGTCGTATCAGGCGAACACGTGATCACCCGCGGGTTAATTTGACGGACCCGCCCAGCTTGCTTATGCGATGGTTTCTGGATTACCCTCACGGATTACGGCGGTCGAAAGGTGAGGGTCAAAGCTTGACCGAGAATAAGGAAGACGAGGTCATATCCGAGCCCATACTTCGGGTCGAAGACGTATCGAAGTCATTTCGCGGCTTGCGGGCAGTGTCCGGATATAATCTCGCGTTGCGCGAGGGCGAAATCCTTGGCATCATCGGTCCGAACGGCGCGGGCAAAACGACGGTTTTTCATCTCATCACCGGTTTTCTCAAGCCGAGTTCCGGCCGGGTTTACTTTCGCGGAAAGGAAATCACCGGCACCCCACCACCGCGCATCGCCAAACTTGGGCTCGCGCGCACGTTTCAGAATATCCGTCTGTTCGACAGGCTGACGGTCCTCGAGAATGTCACCGTCGCCGCGCAGTTGCACACGAACTACAACATTTTCGAGGTCTTCGCCTGCTTGCCTTCGTTCCGACGCAAGGAAAAGCGCGTTCGCGATGATTCATTGGAGCTGCTCAAGCTATTGGGACTGGCCGACCTGCGCGACCGTCGGGTCGATGGGCTTGCTTACGGGGACAAGCGCCGCTTGGAAATTGCGCGCGCGCTTGCCACGCGCCCGAAGATCCTGCTGCTCGACGAGCCGGCCGCGGGCACGAACCCGCATGAAAGCGATCAACTTCACGAGATGATTCTGTCCCTGCGCCGGACGTTCGCGCTCACCGTGGTTCTGGTCGAGCACGACATGCGTTTGATGATGAATCTCTGCGAGCGCCTACAGGCGCTCAACTACGGGGAGGTTATCGCCGAAGGCACCCCGGAGGAGGTGCGCCAGCACCCGGATGTGATCGTATCGTACCTCGGGACCTCCGGGACGACGCAGTCGGCGGTGAATTGAAGCGATGCTGGAATTGCGGGACATCGATGTCTTTTACGGCGGGATATGCGCGCTTCGCGGCGTCTCGTTGCAAGTATCCGAGGGCGAGCTGGTCGCGCTTATCGGCTCGAACGGCGCCGGCAAAACCACGACCCTGCGCACCATTTCGGGCCTGCTGCGTCCACGTAGCGGCGCCATCTTCTATCGCGGCGAGCCGATTCACGAACTCTCGCCTTACCACATCGTTCATCGGGGCATTTCCCACTGCCCCGAGGGCCGGCATATCTTCGCTAATCTCACGGTGGACGAGAATATGCGTCTCGGCGCGATACAGCGGCGCGATCCGGCCGCCGTTCGGCGCGATCGGGATTGGGTATACAGTCTTTTCCCCGTGCTCGAGGAGCGCCTCAATCAGCTCGGCGGGACGCTGAGCGGTGGCGAGCAGCAGATGCTTGCGATCGGCCGCGCCCTGATGAGCAGCCCGCGCCTGTTGCTGCTCCACGATCCCTCCCTTGGGCTCGGACCGGAGCTGGTGGAGAAAATCTTCGCC
>JASJYE010000166.1 GCA_030123645.1 Candidatus Hydrogenedentota bacterium
ACTTTCAACCACTGGTTAACTGCGCCCTCGTGGCGCACTGAGCGATGCGGGCTAGGAAGCGCCGGCTTCCTTATGGGCAGCAAATTGTAGCCTATAGAGCCGCTGATAGATGCCGGCCTTCATGAGGAGTTCCTGATGTGTGCCTTGCTCGACGATCCGCCCCCTGTCCAGCACAACGATCCGGTCGGCCTTCTGAACGGTCGACAGACGATGCGCGATCACGAGCGTGGTCCGGCCGACGATAAATTCGTCGATCGCCCGCAGGATGGCTTCCTCGCTCTCTGAATCGAGGCTGGAGGTCGCCTCGTCGAGAATCAATATCGACGGGTCTTTAACAATTGCGCGCGCGATCGCGATCCGCTGGCGCTGGCCCCCGGAAAGGTTGCCCCCGGATTCGGCCAGAGGCGTATCGTACGCTTCCGGCATCTCACGGATGAAGCCGTCTGCATGGGCCGCCCGCGCCGCCTCCCAGACGCGTTTCTCGGTGACGCCTTCCCGGCCATAAGCGATGTTCTTGCGAACGGTCTCGGCAAACAGGATGGTTTCCTGAGTCACGATGCTGATCTGCCCTCGAAGACTCTCGAATGTCGCCTCTCGTATATCCACCCCGTCCAGCGTAATGCGCCCCTCGTCGGGGTCGTAAAAGCGCAAGATGAGCTTCGCGATCGTGCTCTTGCCCGAGCCGCTGAAACCGACCAGCGCCACCATCTCTCCGCGCTTGAGTTCAAGATCGATGCCACTGAGGACTTTGGTCTCGCCATCGTAGGAAAAGCCGACAC
The DNA here is from genome assembly GCA_030123645.1 of Candidatus Hydrogenedentota bacterium. Taxonomy (GTDB): domain Bacteria; phylum Hydrogenedentota; class Hydrogenedentia; order Hydrogenedentales; genus JASJYE01. The sequence continues at coordinate 780 of JASJYE010000166.1, forward strand.
CCTCGAAGCGGAGCGCATCTTGAATCGGAGGGAGGTCGACGGCATCAGGCCCTTCGGCCACGTCGGGCTTATAGTCGATGAACTCGAAGACGCGCTCGCCGCTCGTCGCGCTGATCTGCACCAAGTTCATCACACGCGACAATTTGCGCAGCGGACCGAGCATGAGGCCGATCGCGCCGAATAGTTTCACGAGATCGAGGGGGTCCAGGTAGCCCGCCGTGATTTCACGCTCGGTCAATATGATGAACATGCCAATCCCGACGATCATCAGGATTTCGGTCGCCGGTCCGACAGCCGCCTGGGCCTGGACGAGGTTTTTCATGTGCCGGCGCAGCTTGGACAGTTCTATTCCCATGCGGTTCCGCTCGTACTTCTCCATGCAGAACCCCTTGACCACAGAAATGCCCTGGAAGACCTCTGTGACGATCGTCGCCAACGAGGCGATCTTTCGAAGGGACTTCGAGACGGCGGCCCGCACACGAGTCGCAATGCCAAGGATTACAAGAAGGATCGGCGCGAGAACACATAGGACGACCATGGTCAGAAAAGGACTTATCGTCATCGCGACACAAAGGAGGAAGAAAATTTTCGCGGTATCCAGGAAGATGCGCGTCAGCACATCCATAAGGCCGTAGCGCACCATGAAAGCGTCATTGGTGAATCGCGCCACGACCTCGCCTGCCGTGCGCCGCTCGAAGAAACGATGAGACAGGTTTAGAATGTTGTCAAACATCTCCTCGTTCAGGCGAATGCTGACGTTAACGCCGATTGCACTGGCATAGTACTCGAGCAGGAACCGCGAAATTCCCCCCACGACGATTAATACCACGACGATAACGGCTAGCAGCCGGAGTGCGCGTGTGCGATCATCACGCAGCGAGCGGATCAGCTCCTCGGCGCGCGATTCGGGATCTTTGGGCGCCCAGCCCGTATAGCGCTCCAGCGTATCAGCAAATTGGGTGACTCTCGCTTTGGTTCTTTCGAAGCGTTCCTCGAACTCGTCCTCTTCCAGGTAGAGCGTGTTGACGATGTGGCCAACGCTGAGGACGATTGAGCCCAGCGAGGCGCCGACAACGATGGACAACACGACCATCGCTGCGAGCCGGCTTTTGTAGCGCAATACGTAGCCGAGGAGGCGCGAGTACGCGGGCCAGGGGCTGCTCACTTTCTTAGAAGCGGCCTGGGCGTCCTTAGCCGTGTCTGTGCGTGCAGTGATCAAAAAAAATTCTCAGGTCGGCGCCTTTCGTGCGTAATTCTCACGGGAGGCCAAGCGGACCGCTTTGGCAGTCTGCCTTCACGGGCAAAGATCCTAACATGCGCAGAGCACCCGTTCAAAAAGGGGAGGTATACGACCTTTGGAAAAACGGCGCGCAGATGAACTGGGGGATTTAGCCTATATGCCGCCGAAAGTACTCGGCATTGTCGAGGCGGCGCAGATGAATGCGGGTGAACTCCCTCACCTCGCGCTCGGATATGGGTGGCAACTCCTGCTCATTGTTCGCTTCCAGGAATTCCTCATCGTCCGCATCATCGTCATCGACGATCGGTTCAGGAATGGCGAACTTAAGCAATCCGGGCTCGAGGAACTCGGCGATGATGCTGGCGATGTGCATCTTCCTCTCGTGGCGCGTGCCGCCCTCAAGAACTTTCCGGTCCAGGGCGATCACTTTACGGCGGAAAAACACCACGAGCTCGGAGCACGCCGGACAGGGCATCACGACGACAACATCTTTGGGGACGCGTGTCGAGGCGATCCGGTGAGACTGGCAGTGAGGGCACATTACGCGATCCATGAATGCTCACATCCCTTCGCAGTACGAGCCACAACCCGATTCCACACTCGCATATTAATTGAAATTGTGTCCACGTGTCAAACGATTGCGTGCCTCGGGCTAAGTGGAAAAGTTGACGGGATTCCAGTATTCGTAGATTATCGCACCCACCGCGCAAGCCCATCGAGCGTTTCCGGCAATGCCATGACCCCGCGGAACGTTACGAACCTGTGCTTTGACTCGTACATCATCGATCGCCGCTCGATAGCGCGGAGATTCCCAAAAGCATCAAATGCGCCGCCTCGAATCACTACTGGTGAACCGAAGCCGACATGTGCCGCGGCGTATCGCTCGCCAGCTAAGTCCGTCCAGGGACTGGATGTCCACTCAAAATATGGTGCCCTCGAAACGTAAAGGATACCTGCTGCGTGGCGCGAGAATTCCAACGGGTTTTCCTCTTCGGCTCGGTCTTCACCTCGCTCGTCCAGGGATTCACCGCCTGGACCCTCGCCGGTCGGCGCCAGGGCCGAGAGATCCAGAAAAACCCGGATGGCGCGGGCCCACTGGGCCTCCGACGGCAAACGCTTAGGCGGCCGCTGGCTTGCCGCAAAGGCCAGCGCATCGTAATACGTCACATGCGTCATGGGAATATCCGTGGCGAAGCCGCCAGCGCTCATCGGCCAGCGCCATCCTGGGCCGCGCTCACAGAACTCGGCGAATTCCGGCATGGAGACCTCGGCACTATCGATGAAAAACCCGGCGAGCTCTTCGGATATCCCCTCCTCCGATGGACCTTCGAGGACGACAGGGCCGGGGGGAACAAAAACCATGCCCTCGGGCCACACGATCGGGGCGATGAAGCAACTCAACGCGTCGGCGGCGAGCTCGAGGGCCCGCGCGGGTTCGGATTCAGAAAGGCCAACGGCCTCCCGCCATAACTCCTCTCCCGACTCCATAACTTGCTTCAATATGCCATTCCGGTCTTTTTCGGGATACTCATCGATCGCTTCGAGGGCATGAGTACGCGCTCGATCTACCAGCGTCCGGGCGGCGTCGAAGTCGAGCGCGGCTGATTCCCCGATCCCGGGCGTCGCAACCGCGGCCTCACCCAGTAGCCCATGACGGCGTGCTTCCGCCTCGACGATCCCAAATGCCGCTGCGGCAAAAATGGCGAGCACGAGCGTTGTTCCCGCCACAACCGTCGCGGTGCGCCTGCTTTCGCGGCCGGAAGGAGCCACGCGTCCTTCCTCGTCCACAGGCGATCCCGTCTCGACGGCGACTCGAATCTTTCGCAGCGCTTCGCGCAGCTCACCCGCCGTCTGGAAGCGCTTGGACGGGTCCGGATCGACGCACTTTTCGATGATCGTGTCCAGCGCAGGCGGCACTTCGCGCCGCGTTTCAGACGCGGCTTTCCCCAGTGCCGATGGCCTTATTCCGGTGATGACTTCGTAGAGCATGACGCCGAGACTGTACAGATCGGCGCGGGCGTCCACGTTGGCAGTGTTTTGGAGCTGCTCCGGAGACATATAGCGGGGCGTGCCCATGACGACGGAGTCCGAGGTCAGGTTCGGGTTCGACATGAGCTTTGAGATGCCGAAATCCATGAGCCGCACGGAACCGTCGGGAAGAATCATGACGTTTTCCGGCTTGATGTCTCTGTGCACGGTGTACTCGTGGGCGTAATCGAGCGCCGCGCAGAGCGCGTCGAACATGCGCAAGATGCCATTGATCGGGAGGTGTTGGCCGGGTCTCAGGCCGTCGAGGAGTTGTCGAAGCGATTGCCCTTCTAAGTATTCCATGGAGATGTAGACCATGGATTGGGTGCCGCCGATGTCGTGTACACGGATGATATTCGGGTGGGAGAGGGCCCTGGCGATCCGCGCTTCGTTGAAGAAGCGATCCATCGCGACCTTGTCCTTGACGTGCTTGGGCAGCAAGGTTTTCATGGCGACTTCCTCGCCAAGCGCCTTGTCGAAGACCTTATAGATACGCCCCATGCCGCCGCGTCCGATGATGTCCTTCACGACGTAGCGATTGGCGACGACCTCTCCCCGTTTCAGCATCCTGGTGTCCTTTGGCCTAAGCGTTCAGGGGATCCTCTCGCTCAGAATACGCGGAAAGCCAAGCAAAAGAGGGACTTTTGGGCTCTTTCAAAAGTAGACGCAAGCGAAGCGAGGCACGAGCGAAGACGTGTCTGTCCCTTTTCTTGCGTCCTGCCGCGATAAGCCCCGTATTTGCAACCCTCCATGGATCTGTACGCTTACCCTTTGGCGGCGCTCACCGCCTGAGACGGCCCCGTCACGCGAAGTTGCCCTGGAACTCCGCTCCACAGCCGTACTTCCCTTGATGGTAACCCGAAGACATGAGCGGTGCAACGTTCCGGGCATAACGCGGGGATTGTCCCGATGAAATCCTTCCTTGTTAGCGTTCAGGGGAATTTTCGCCCTCAGAACACGCGGAAAGCTAAGCAAGAAAGGGACTTTTGGGCTCTTTCAAAAGTAGACGCAAATGGCGCTAACTTTTGTAGAATCGTGCCCTCGTCGCCGCATTCCTAACAGGGATTCGAAGATGCCCGAGAGCGATGGGCGATGTCCCAGGCTCGGACAATAGGCGAAGCACGCCATCTCCCTTTGAAGAGGGACGATAGTCCCCCTTTGAAGGGGGATCAAGGGGGATGTTATCGGCCTAAGCCCGGTCGAACGAGGGAAAAGTTAGCGCCATTCGGGACTGACGCAAGCGAAGCGAGGCACGAGCGAAGACGTGTCTGTCCCTTTTCTTGCCTCCTGCCGCGATAAGCCCTGTATTTACGACCCTCCATGGACCTGAACGCTTACCCTTCCTTGACATTGCGGTCAAGAGTCCGCATGCTGATGGCTCGCAAGGTGCACTTTGGCAGGGGGGGCCGCCAAGCGGCCAAAACCTCAGGGACTTCCTCGCGACTTGACCATTCCAGGGGTACTCGGCTTTATCGGCTTCGGCAATATGGGCAGGGCCATCGCCAAGGGCTTGGTCCAGGCCGGCGCCATCCCCGCCGACCGTTTGCTGGCCTTCGATGTCAAGCCGGAAAGCGCGAAGCGGGTGGAGGAAATCGGTGGAGTGGCCCTCGAGTCCGCGGCCGCATTGGCCGAGCGCAGCCAAACCCTTCTGCTTGCGCCGAAGCCGCAAGATATGGAAGTTGCTTTGGATTCGATTGCCGCACATCTCGGCGCTGAATCGCTGGTGATCTCGATTGCCGCGGGCATCTCCATTTCGTATATCCAAGGTGTGCTCGGTTCGGAGCGCCATGTGGCCCGGGTCATGCCCAATACGCCTGCTCTCGTGGGTGCGGGAGCCGCGGGCATTGCGCTCAGCGCTTCGTGCACGGAGGAGGACGCCGGAGTCGCCGAGGCCATCTTCGAGTCGGTCGGCATTGCCGAGCGGCTTCCCGAGTCGGCGCTCG
>JASJYE010000167.1 GCA_030123645.1 Candidatus Hydrogenedentota bacterium
GCGATCCAGCGGATCCAGGATTCGGTTCTCGACGAGGTGATCGTGAGCGATTCGATACCGCTGAAAGAAGATGCGCTGGCCTGCACGAAAATCAAGGTCATTTCATTCGCACCGTTGTTCGGTGAAGCAATCAAGCGTATTCACGAGGAAAAATCCGTCAGCATCCTCTTTCGCTAACCTTCTTGGAGACACGACATCATGGAATTGCAGCCCTTGAAAGTGACAACCCGCACCGAGTTGGGAAAGGGAGGAGCGAGGCAGACCCGTCGAAACGGCCACGTGCCGGGTGTGCTCTATGGACTGAGCGCGGAGCCTGTGTGCCTGAAGGTGGACGCCCGTGACTTCGAGCTCTTGCTCGATAGCGGTCAAGGCGAGCACGCGCTAATACAACTTGAGTTTGAAGACCAGCCCGATTTGAACGGTCCGGCCATGCTAAAAGAGGTACAGCACCACCCGGTCCGGGGCCAGGTTACCCATACGGATCTTCTCCGGGTCGATTTATCGAAGAAAATTCATACCTTTGTGGTTATCCGCTTTGAAGGCCATGCGCGAGGCGTCATCGAGGGCGGTGTCATCGATTATCAGACGCGTGAAGTCGAGATCGCCTGCCTTCCCATGGACGTTCCCGAGGCGATCGCCGTGGACATCGAAGCTCTCAATATCGGCGATAGTCTGCATGTTCGCGACTTGGCGATACCAGAGAACATCGATCTGCTCACAAGCGGAGACCGCGCCCTGGCGGCCGTGCATGCGCCGCGCGTGATCGTCGAGGTCGCGGAGGAGCTCGAGGAAGAAGCGCTTGTTGAGGGCGAGGAAGGCGCCGAGGCCGCGGACGCTGAAGAAGGCGGAGAAGAAGAGGAATCGGAAGGGGAGAGGAAGCCTGCCAGAAAGTGAGGTCGCGTGAAGCTCATTGTAGGTTTGGGCAATCCTGGGCAGGCGTACCGGTACACGCGGCACAACCTCGGGTTCCAGGTTCTGGACGGCCTTTCCGAGACGCTGGGCGCATCCTTCTCTCGCGAAAAGTATCGCGGCCAAATCGCCCAGACCAAGGTTGAAGGACATAAAGTGCTCTTGCTCAAGCCGATGACCTTCATGAACAAAAGCGGAGAGAGCGTCGCCCGGGCCGCGAGGAACCAAGTGACCGACCCGGGCGACATTTTGGTGATCTACGATGACGTGGACCTGCCGCTGGGCAAGACCCGCCTGCGAAAGGGCGGCAGCCCCGGTACGCATAACGGCATGCGATCGGTATTAGAACGATTGGGCACACAGGACGTGCCCCGCCTCCGGATCGGCGTGGGTGAAGACGCCCGGATCCGTGATCTCACCGACCACGTGCTCGGCACCTTTCGTCCGGAGGAGAAGCCGGTCGTGAAGGAGGCCGTCGAACGCGCGGTGCAGACGTGCTTGTGTTTTCTGGAAGAAGACATCGACACGGCGATGAACCGCTTTAACTAGCGTCGGGAGCAGCCATGATACACACGATCAGCGTACTTGTCGACAACCACTTCGGCGTACTGGCGCGCATCTCGGGGTTGTTTAGCGCGCGCGGTTACAACATCGAGAGCCTGTGCGTTGGGGTCACTGAAGATCCCTCCATCTCGAGGATGACGGTCCTTGTACAAGGGGACGACAACGTCCTGCAGCAGATCGTGAACCAATTGAACAAGATGGTCGAGGTCATCCAGGTCCTCGATCTGACACAAGAAAGCTTCGTCGAGCGCGAGCTCGTGCTGATCAGGGCGGACGCCGACGCGAAACGCCGCACCGAACTGCTCGAGATTGCGAACATCTTCCGCGCGAAGGTGATCGACATGAGCATGGACTCGGTCATCGTCGAGGTGACGGGCTCGGAGGACAAAATCGAGGCGTTTATTGATATGATTAGGCCCTTCGGGATTCGAGAGCTGGCCCGCTCCGGAAGGCTCGCTATGGCGCGATCGAAAAACGGGACGGAAGCCGGCACGGGCGGGCGGGACGCCCAATAGTCCAGGCGCAACAAAGGAGGTAAGAAGCAGAGATGGCCACGATTTACTACGACAAAGATGCCGACCTTTCAGTGCTTAGCGGCCGCACGGTGGCCGTGATAGGCTACGGAAGCCAGGGCCATGCTCACGCGCTGAACCTGCGCGACAGCGGGGTCAGCGTGGTCGTCAGCGACGACAAAAGCAGCAAGACCTATCAAGCTGCGCAGGAAGCGGGCTTCGAAGTGCTGCCCGTCGGCGATGCGGCGAAAATGGCGGACATCGTGATGGTGCTGGTCCCGGACACGATCCAGAAGGATATCTACGAGAGCGAGATCGAGCCCAATCTAGAACCGGGCAATTCGCTCATGTTCGCACACGGGTTCAATATCCACTTCAAGCGGATCGTCCCCAAAGCCGACACGGACGTCTTCATGATCGCGCCGAAAGGCCCGGGCCATCTCGTGCGCGAAGAGTTTGTCGCAGGCGCGGGCGTCCCTTGCCTGGTGGCGATTCATCAGGACGTGAGCGGCGAGGCATTGAAGAAGGCGCTGGCCTACGGCTCAGCCCTCGGCGGCGGCCGCGCGGGCATTCTGGAGACGACCTTCCAGGAGGAGACGGAAACGGATCTCTTTGGCGAGCAAACAGTGTTGTGTGGGGGGTCGGCCGCGTTGATCAAGGCTGGCTTCGAAGTGCTGACGGAGGCCGGCTATCAACCGGAAATTGCATTCTTTGAAGTTATGCACGAGTTGAAACTTATCGTCGATTTGTACTATCGTGGTGGATTAAAGTTCATGAACTTTTCGGTGAGCGACACCGCAGAGTATGGCGGATTGACGGTAGGATCGAAGATTATTACGGAACAGACAAAAGAGGCGATGCGCGAGGCACTCAGGCGCATCCAGAACGGGGAATTCGCCAAGGAGTGGGTTGAGGAGTATGCCTCGGGAAGTAAGAATTTCCAAAGGCTCCGAGAGGAGGACGCCAACCATCCGGTCGAAAAGGTTGGCGACGACCTCCGAAAGATGATGAGTTGGATAAAATGACTCGGGCCGCAGCCGATGCTGCGGCTTTTTTTATGGAGCAGGGTTTGGGCCACCGCGGCTGCTTGGGAGGTAAGCGCGATTGAATACACTGCTAAAACTGCAGAGACTGGACGCGAGGATCAATGCGTGCCGGGAGCGGGAGGCGGAGATCCCGAAGCAGAAGAGCCGATTCGATATCCAGCGCGCCCGGCTAAAAGCCGAGTTGGACGAGCGCGAACAAGTGCTCCAGGATTTAGAGTTGGAGCAGCGGGATTGCGAGAGCGAGATTGAGCTCCGGAGATTGCAAATCGACAAATACCAGCAGCAACTGAACGCCGTCAGGAAAAACGACGAATATCAGGCGCTACTGCACGAGATCGATCTGGTCAATAAGCAGATCGGCGTCAAGGAAGAGCGGATTCTCACCATCATGATAGAAACGGACGATGCCACGGCGAGATTGGAAGAGGACCGCAAGCGGATCCAGGAGGAAACGAAGGAAATCGACTCGGAATGCGCCGTGATCGACGCGGAACTGGCCGAGGCGGTCAAACAGCGTGAGATCCTCGAGGCACAGCGCACGCCCCTTGTCGACAAAGTGGGCCAAGAGCTTCTGTCCCGCTACAAGCGGCTGCGGTCAAGATTCCTCACGGGCACGGTCGTGGTGCCACTCCGCGATGACGTCTGCACGGGCTGCAATATGCACATGCGGCCACAGATCGTCATCGAGGTGCTTCAAGGAGATAAAATCCACTCGTGCCAGCAGTGTGGGCGGCTGCTGTATCATCCAGAAAATATCGAGGACGCGCCGGAAGGGACCGAGGAGGCGGCATCGCACCTGGAGGCGTAGGGCAGTCTTGCAGAGCGTAAGGGACCTGGAATGACCTTCTTCAAACGCAGCAAGTTCGCAGGCTTCATCGGGGAAAAGAACAAGGTACCCGACGGCGTCTGGATGAAATGCTCGAACTGCAAGCAAGCCGTCTACCGCAATGAGGTCGTCGAGAATCTCCAAGTCTGCCCGGCCTGCAATTTCCATTTCCGCATCGGCGCGCAGGAACGCCTCGATAAACTATTAGACGAAGGCACCTTCGAAGAGTCGCACGCAAACATCGGGGCGGCCGACCCGCTTCACTTTGCGGTAGGCAAAGAGACCTATGGGGAGCGTCTCGAGCGCGCCCAGAAAGAGTCAGGGATGGATGAGGCGCTCCTAACGGGTTCGGGCATGCTCGAAGGCCACCGGGGGATCTTTGGCGCCATGGATGCCCGCTTTATCATGGCGAGTATGGGCTCCGCCATGGGCGAGCGGTTTTACAGAGCGGCGATGGACGCCATCGATCAGCGCTTGTGTTTTGTCTGTTTTGCGGCCTCGGGCGGCGCGCGCATGCAGGAGGGCACACTCGCGCTCATGCAGATGGCGAAGACGACGGACGCGGTCCGGCAGATGAACGAAGCCGCTGTTCCTTTCATTTCAGTGCTTACCGATGCCACAATGGGCGGCGTGTACGCAAGCTTCACGAGCCTCGGAGACATCATCATTGCCGAGCCGCAGGCGAACATAGGCTTTGCGGGGAAGCGCCTCATCGAGAGCGCGCTCAAGGTAAAGCTGCCCGAAGGTTTCCAATCGGCGGAGTACCAGTTCAAGAACGGTTTCGTGGACCGGATTGTGAAACGCAGCGAGATGCGGCCATTCTTGGGAAAATTGATCGCCTATATGGATCCGCAGTAGGCGGTTGTGGGCGTAACCAGCCTTGACGCCGGTCGAATACCTTTATAGCCTCGAACTCCACGGCATCAAGCTGGGCCTCGACAACATCGGCTACCTGCTGTCCGAGGCCGGCGGCCCCCAGCGCGCATACCCCACCGTCCACGTCGGCGGGACGAACGGCAAAGGCAGCGTTGTGGCGATGCTCGACGCGATGCTCCGTGCCGCGGGCTACCACACCGGACGCTTTACGAGCCCGCATCTATGCAGCGTCACAGAGCGCTTTCTGATCGACGGCGAAGCCATCGGCGCCGAGGCCTTGGATGGCCATATCGAGTTCTTCCGCTCAATCGCCGAAGGGATGGAGCAATGCCCGACCTTCTTTGAATTGAACACCGCGATCGCCTTCCGTCAATTTGCGGAAAGGAACGTTGATATTGCCTTGATCGAGGTCGGGATGGGTGGCCGTTTCGACTCGACGAATGTAATTGTCCCAGAAGTGACCGGCATCACGAATATCGCGCTCGAACACACGAAATATCTGGGGGACACGCTCGAGGCCATCGCATTTGAGAAAGCGGGGATTCTAAAGCCGGGGGTGCCGGCCGGGGTAGGGGAAACCGCGCCGGGCCCGCTGGGCGTCATCGTCGCGCGCGCGCAAGAGGTGGGCAGCCCCCTATCCTTGCTCGGACGGGACTTTCGCTACTGCGTTAAAGGGAGGGCCTTCTCGCAAACCTTCGACTACACGAGCGGGAACATGCGCATCGAGGGCTGTCCGCTGGCCCTGCCCGGCCGCTACCAAGGGATGAATGCCGCAGTGGCCGTTAGGCTCGCAGAGCAGTTGCAGCGGCGCTTTTCCGCCTTGACGGATGAGGCCATCTTGAAGGGACTGAAGACAGCGCGTTGGCCCTGCCGGCTGGAAACGGTGCTCGAATCGCCCAGAGTTATCCTCGACGTGGCCCACAACGCCGCCGGGGCCGAAGAGCTGGCGCGCGCGCTCGATACACCTTGCGTACTCGTACTCGCCATTGCAAATGACAAAGACGCGGGCCGGATCATTGAAATTCTCTCGGCGAAGGCATCGACCCTCATCCTCACGGCCTTCACCGGCACGCGCGCCTTAAGTGTCGATGACCTTTGCGCAAGGGCGGGTTCGTTGCCCTATGAGCGGCGCGAGACACCCGCCGAAGCCCTCGAACTCGCCATGCGCCGCGCAACGGAACAGGGCGTCCCCTTAGTGATCGCCGGGTCAATATTCATGGCAGGCGAGGCGCGCACAATTCTCATCGAGC
>JASJYE010000168.1 GCA_030123645.1 Candidatus Hydrogenedentota bacterium
TGTATAGGCGGCTTCCCCTGTGATCATAAACGCGCTGATATCGCCGCTGTTGACGTCGCCGAATTGGTATGCCGCCTCGACGTCGTAGCTCAGATTTTCGATAACATCACCCCAGACTCGTCCGCCGAGGGTGTAACGGTCCTCGTCGACGGTGGCGTCGTTGATACTGTTAAGTGCGAGAAAATAGGCGTCTACGCCGGCCACTTTGCTGCCCGCGACTTTCCGGGTCCCGTAGACCCCGCTGAAAAGATGGTTGTCGTCGTGCTCGTTGAACTCATGGCGGTCGATGATGACCGGGGATGTAACGAAGAGATCGGCGCTCCACATCCCGTCGTCACCGCTGAGTTTGACCAGTCCCCCTTCGAAGATCCTGCGGTTGTTAGACCAGTCGAGCGGGCTGACGAGCCGCTGTTTCCCATATTGGAGTTCCTGGCGCCCGGCACGGGCCACGAGGTTGACCCCGCCGACGTCATATTCCGCCTCGGCAAATGCGTTCCAGATGTCCCCGTAATCGGCATCGAGGGCATCGCGGCGCCCCCCCGGAAGGTCCCGCTCCGTGAGTCCGCTGAACCGTCCTTCGAGGAAAAAACGCCAATGCTCACCGACGTGAAGGTCGGTGTGCAAAAACGCCCGGTATTGTGTAAAGGCATCGTTGTTTGCGTCGTTGAACCCGAAGTTGTTCCAGACTTCGAATCTTGTCCGCAGCTCCCCACCGATAGACATCCATACGTTGTCGCTCAACTCGATTTTCTTGATGGGGTCGAAGACACTGTCAGAACCCTCCGGAGGAAACTGCGACCAATCTTCCTCGAAGCGCAAGTTATTATAAGAGGGAACGCCTTTTTGCGCCCAGGCGTTAAAAGAGAAAGAAATAATTGTCCCTAGAACCGCTAGGAATGCACAACTGAGCTTCGTGCTTTTCATAGAACCTCTCCCCAAAATGTTTGCAGATTCAACCATATCGGCGTTACTTAACGCCAACTCCCCCGAATTCGCTTCATCAGCCGATGCGATTGCAGGCCCGGCGCTGAAGCTTAGTACACATTTTCACAAATACGATGACGCATCAATATCTTTCTTGACAGGATAACAGGATAGACCGGATACGGACCTCCTGAGCATTTCTCTTTTTCATCCCCAACCGTTCACGCGATGATTTCCGGAGAACAGGCTTGAAAATGTGAAGAAAGCCGAGCAAAAAAGGGACTTTTGGGCTCTTTCAAAAGTAGATGCAAGCGAAGCGAGGCACGAGCGAAGACGTGTCTGTCCCTTTTCTTGCGCGCAGGTATTACACGGCTCTCCTCTCGTTGTGACAGTGTAGTCCAGCGATATGCGGAACTGCAACCACGTTGCCTATATTTGCTGGCGGTTGGATTTCTCACCGTATAGTCAGAAGAGTCAGCCGAGGCGAAAATCTTGTCATTAGTGGAGTTCAAGTTTTTGTCTGAGGCTGACGAGACGGGTGTGGCCGCGTCCCAAAACTTTGCCGTGTCGTCCGCGGAGCCGGTGAGGACCTGGGCGCCGTGACCTCGCAGAATGAATATTGAGAATGACGGCGCAATTCGTTACGATTCAGGGGTGTTTTTCGGAACGTGAGCCGGATGGGGCTCTCCATACTGACCGGAAGGTCCCTGTCCGTCTGGGTTTGGGTTACGAACGCATCCAACAGCGCAAAGGAGAGACAATCAATGAGCCTCAGATCAATCGAAAGTCTTAGTCGGAGTAAAGCGTCGGTCTTGGTCGTCGTCTGCCTCGCGATGACCGCCCTTATCTCAGGCTGCGCAACCATGGGCGGCGGTTCAGCCAATCCCTTCGTCGGCACCTGGGATATCGTCGTCGATTCGCCGCTGGGCACGTCCGAACAAACGCTTGTCATCGCTAGTGACATGACCGGCGCCATCGAGACGGCAGAGATCGGTACACTCGAGATCTCCAACGTCGCGTCCGAAGGAAACGCTGCGTCCTTCGACGTCGTTTTCGACATTCAAGGACAGCAACTCCCCGCGAAATTCGTAGGCACCATTGACGGCGACAGCCTTTCCGGCGAATACATCACGGATCTCGGAAACGCGACCGTCACCGGCACGCGGCGGTAGCGGCGACGCGCCAAGACATATGTCCTAAGCCGAGAAAGTAGCGGCTACTTGATCGAGAAAATCTCCACATCTCACCTTCGGGCGCTTGCCTGTCCGATCGTACTCGGCGCTGCCTTTCTGTTAACGATAGCCGCGCCGCTTAGCGCCCAACAGAGAGAATACGTCCAGGCCGAACTCGTCGCCGACGTTCAGACAATCGAGCCCGGCAAGCCCTTCCGCCTCGGCCTTCTCTTCAAGTTGCCGCCCCACGCGCACATCTATTGGCGATTCCCCGGCAGCTCCGGATTGCCGACCAGCATCGAGTGGACGCTTCCAGAAGGATTCACCGTTGGCAAGCTACAGTGGCCGGGCCCGGAGCGCTTCGACATCGAGGAAATCGACGACGTCACATACGGCTACGAGAGCGAAGTGCTGCTCTTCGCAAACGTCACGCCGCCCGCCACCTTCAACTCCTCGGTCCCCGTCACGCTCGCTGCCGACGCCTCTTGGTTGGTCTGCCTCGAGAGCGGCCTGTGTATCCCCGAGTTCAAAAGCCCTCACCGGGAATTTGCCGTAGGCGAGGCCAGGCCCTCCAATGACGCCGCCGTCTTCACCCGCTATGCGTCACATGTGCCCGTTCCCCTCACCGAGGCCGTACCGGTCTCGCTATCTGTTTCCGATGGCCGAGCCGGCGCCCTCAGTTTCGAGGCCAGGGCCCCGTGGCGCTTTGCCCTTGGTGAGAACGATCCGCCCGCCCGCTTTTCTCCGAGAAAAGGCGGCCCGTGGGATCTGAGTATCGAAGTCGGAGGCCGTGAAGGAGGGGCTGCTACGCTCAAGTTTCAATGCAGCGCTGAACGGCCCGGCCAGATCGCGGGTGTGGCGGCCCTGCCGATGGAGAACTCGACAAGCGGCGAAAAAAGGACCTTCTACATCTTCCTAAATCCAAGTTAATCCACCGGCTATGCCGATGAGAATTCATAAGGTTTCACCGTTCCAGCGTGTGTTTTTTTGACAGGATGAACGGGATGCACAGAGTTTTTCGATCTCTTTTTCTTACCACAAAGCACACGAATCGCACGAAGATCTGCCTGCATAGTTTGTTCGTATTTTCTGTGGTCTATTTTCCCTTTTTCGCTCTGTTTTCTTAACCGCACAAACACCGCAACGGCCTCTCTTGCTCTTCTTTGTGTTCTGTGCGGCTTTCCGGTTCAATCTCACATGCCTTGCGATTCTATGACAGGGTTCAATCTTCGGCTCATCATGTTAATCCTGTCGAAAAAAAGGTCTCGGTGCAGGCCCCTTTTAGGGGCCTTCCTCAGGTCACCAGTTCTACTGGTGGTTCTGACTCGGAAATAGCGTGTACTTGCACGGTTACCCGGCAACCTTTAAGATGGCAGCGTCATTGAGGGCATCGGCCGATGGGCCAAGGAGGAACAGGATGACATGTTGGAGAGGAAGCGTGGCGCTGCTGGCCTTCTTGGCCTTTGCCACCTTATCGTCTTGCGCGATCGCGCAAGACGAAGGGGCGCCTGACGAAATGACCGGCATCAAAGTGGGGGAGAAGGCCCCGGATTTTACGCTGAAGAATTTCGACGGGACAGAGCATGCGCTGAGCGATCTCGTGAAGGAAGCGCCGGTCGCGCTCATCTTCTTCCGCTCGGCCAATTGGTGACCCTACTGCAAGAGGCAGCTGGTCCAGCTGCAAAAAGACATCGAAGAGATTAAAGCCGCAGGCATTACCGTCGTCGGCGTCCTCTACGACTCCCTCGACACCCTGAAAGGCTTTGCGGAGAAAAACGGCATAAGCTACCTGATGCTTTCTGATGAAGGCAGCAAAACCATCGACGCCTACGGCATCCGCAACAAGGCCATGGACGGGAAAAAATTAGGGGCCAACGATCTCACCGGCATCCCGAATCCAGGGACATACATCCTGGACAAGGATGGCGTCGTCCGCGCGAAACTCTTTCTCGAGCGCTACCAGGTCCGGCATACTGCGGAACAACTGATCAAGGCGGTGAAATCCGTCGAGTAACCCAACACAAAGCGCCATTTACCGGCGGGGATTCGCTTCCATTTGCATCCGAATCCCCGCCTTTTCACTCTGCTTGGCATCGATCCCAGAACGGAGTACAATCTTTCTCACTGCCAGACGTGGGATTGCGGCAGCATGAGGAGCGCGCCATGACTACCAATAGAGTATTCAGTAAGTCCGTGACTGCCGCTGTGCTGCTGGCGTGCCTGTCTGTGCTCGCCCCCGGCCGCGCTTACGCCGAAGATCGACCGGCCATCGGGCTTAAACCCGGCCAAATGTATCCGGATTTCCTTCTGCCTACCCTTGACGGCGAGCTGCATCGCCTCTCCGACTACCGCGGCAAAAAGGTTCTCCTCTTCCATTTCGCCTCATGGTGAGCGGGCTGCCGCCGAATTCTGCCCGTGTGGCAGAAAGCCGTCCAGCCCTACATCGAGTCAGGCGACATGGTCGCCATCGGCGTCGTGCAAGAACAACACCCCGACCGCACACGTCTCTACCGGCAATG
Organism: Candidatus Hydrogenedentota bacterium; assembly: GCA_030123645.1. Classification (GTDB taxonomy): domain Bacteria; phylum Hydrogenedentota; class Hydrogenedentia; order Hydrogenedentales; genus JASJYE01. The sequence continues at coordinate 4,616 of JASJYE010000168.1, forward strand.
GCGGCAACTGGACTGGCCCATCTTCGTCGATTCTATGAACACCATCGACCACGTCACGGTCGTACCCATCCCAATAGCCATCGACGAAGCCGGCATAATCGTCCATAGCCGTTTCAACCCGCCGCAACTCGACACTTTCATCAAGACCGAGCGCGAATCCTTGGACATCCCCGCCGATTACAACCGCGTCCCCGAACCCGACATAGATTCACTGCGCGCGACCGCCGAAGGTACAAAAACAGCTAAGGCCTGGCTCGATCTCGGCCGCGCCTACTTCGATTACGGCGGCAATGACGCACTCAATCATTCCGTCGCCGCCCTGGCGCGCGCCGTCGAGCTCGACGCCTCGAGCGGCTCTGCACACTTTTCCCTCGGCGCGGCCCTGCGCCGCCGCTACGAAACGAAATATAGGCTCCCCACCGACGCCCAGACGGCCGTCGAGCACTGGGGTCACGCGCTCGAGATCAACCCTAACCACTACATTTGGCGCCGTAGGCTCCAACAATACGGCCCGCGTCTCGACAAACCCTATAACTTTTACTTCTGGATCGAGCAGGCACGCGCCGACATCCGGGCCCGCGGTGAGCAGCCCATCCGCTTGGCCGCCGAGCCCATGGGTTCCGAGATCGCCCCGCCCGCCAAGGCTGGCGTGAAGACCCCGCGCATCAAGCTGAAAAATCCCGATCCGAGGGGCCGCATCAACCGCGACCAAAAGCATCTCGTCGCGATCGAGCCGCTCTTGACCCCCGCGCGGGTTCAGCCTGGCCACCGCGCGCGCGTCCGGGTGACCTTTCGCCTCAACGAAAGCACCCATCCACTCTGGAACAACGAGGCCGACAACCTCATGATCTGGGTCGGGTTGCCCGACGGGCTCACAATGGTCGAAGGCGATCTCGCCTACGCTAATCCCGAACTGCCTGAAACACGCGAGTTGCGTCACGTCGAATTCGAAGTCGCCGTAGTCGAATCGCTCAGCGAGCAGAAGCTCGAATTCCCGGGTTATGCCCTCTATTACGTCTGCGAAGAGGAGGGCGGCGTCTGCTACTACCTCCGCAATGACTTCACCGTAGCACTCACCATCGATCGCGAAGCACCCACTCTACGCTAGCAGTCTGTCGGACTTCGGGCTACGCATCGCTGTAAGTCCTTATGTATCAATGCTCTATTTTTCTATATAAATACCTCGTGGTGTTGAAAAGAAACGACTTACGAACAAAGTCCGACAGAATCCTAGCCTGCATCGTTCACAGCCCATTAGCGATTCGCCGCGCTTGCTAAGTCATTCTGCGACAGTACATTAGGCAGAGGAATAGCCGGAACCACCGCTTTGGTATTAACGATCCAACGTTGACACACTGTCCTTTTT
>JASJYE010000515.1 GCA_030123645.1 Candidatus Hydrogenedentota bacterium
CAGCAGCGAAGAGGCGGCGCTGAGGTTTTGCCGCGAGAGCGCGCCCAATGACTCGAGCACCGCGGAAAGGAGGCCGAGCGGCGCGGCGGGTGCGGTCGATGCCGCCTGATAAGGGGCGGGCTGGGGGGAGATGCGCAAGGTCGGGCCTTGGCCGGACTCAACCAGCGTGACGACTACGCGTTGCCCGGACTCGAAGGCCCCCGCACTTTTCGGAATGGGTATGCGGGCGCCGGCCACCTGGAGGACTAGGGCGTCGCCGTCACCTAAAACGAGCCCGCGTAGGGTCTGGCCGCCCTGGAAAAGGTGTGCAACGGAATCAATGGCGCCGGTCAGCGATACGGGGAGGAATTGGACACTGCCAGGACCTACCACACCCAGACGCCCCCTTTGACGCGGCTGTTTTAGCGGCTGCGATCGCGGCGCAGGCTCAGGATAAGGCGAATCTCTCCCTTGCCGACGCCAAGCTCGCGCGCAATTTCGGGCACACGCATTCCCGCGTCGCTATATTCGTACACGCGCTTCTGAATCGGCGTCAGGTACCTTCCGCCGTTGCCGCCCGAGTTCAAAACCTCCGAAGACGAAGGCCCACCCCGGTTACTGCGGTATTCAGTATGCAGGTCGAGGAGATCGCGCAACGCGTCGCGCGTATGGGCCGCGTCCTCCGCATCTTCCATCGGATCGCTTTCGGGCTCTTCGTCTTCAAACTCATCTTCCGCTTCGAAATCCTCCCCGGTCCACTTGCTGAGAAAATCGTCCTCCTCAGGAGGGCTCTCTCTCGGGAAAACGTCTAAGGTCTTTGTGTCTTCCTGTGTCGCGACGGGCGCTTCCGCTGCATCCTCTTCTACCTTGGCCGGGGCATCCGCTTCGACGGGTTCAACATCTACCTGCACGACAGCGGCATCGTCACCTTCTTCGAGGACCTCTTCGGTATCGGAGACCACCTTCCCGTCGACCTGCATTAGCCTGCGCTCGAGCGAGGCGAGCTCCTTGCGGGTCTGCGCAGAAAGCATGGAGATCTCGCGCTTGGCCTGTTCGAGATCGGCGCGCACGTTGCCCGACGACTCGATGAGCTTGCGGACCTCGTTGACCTTCTTGTCGATACTGATATTGAATTCGCGCGCAAGGTCCTTCTGTTGCGACAGGATGTCCCGCATGGTCTGAAACAGGATCATCATGTTTGTGAGGTCGGTCTGCGTGTGCATCGGCGACATGGAACGCAGCCGCAACTCGCGCATAAAAAAGAACGCGGCCGCAAAAGACCCCACAATTACGACTAATAACCCGCCGACAACAATTTGGTAGTCAAACTGCACCATCGTTGCATCCCTTAGCCGTACTTCTGGCTTCTCCACCCTTCATCATATCGACACGTCCAAACGGTGATCGTCATCGGTCGACACAGCCCCTTTAGCGCGCGTGTTTTTTCCGGATCGTTCGGATGCTTCTTTCTCTTTCTTAGGCCGGGACCGGCGCCTCACGAAGGGATTTTTTCTGCGGCCGTCCTCGTCCACGTGTTCGCTTTGGGTCTTGGGGGTTTCATCGATCTGCGTTTCCCGGAGGGCCTGCGCCTCTTTCTCTTTGACCTGCTCGCGTTGGAGTGAGGCCAATGCGCCACGCGTGGCGGCGTCTTGAATCCGCTCGGCCATCATCGCGCGGCCTAGTTCAGTTTGCATGTCGATAGGCTGTGGCACGCTTGCAGCCCTCTGCAGCCGGGGTCAGTCTGTGGCCTGAACCGCC
>JASJYE010000516.1 GCA_030123645.1 Candidatus Hydrogenedentota bacterium
TCCGCCTTTGGGCACAATCGGACTTTTTCACCAGCTCCACAGTCCCTGCTCGCACACTCGCGAGGACTACTTTTGGAAAAGCTCAAAAGTCCCCGTTTTTGCTCAGCGGCTTTAGTGAAATCTAGCGTTGTCGTGCTGGGCCGCTCCCCCTTTATTCCTTTGAGTGTGCTACGTTCAGCTTCGAGGCGAAGGAGGTGGTGAGTTCTTGCATTTCGATGGCGATGGATTCGACGCATTTGCTGAAGTAGCTGTGAAAGGCGAGGGCTGGAATGCCTATGCTGAGGCCGGTGATGGTGGTTATGAGGGCCTTGCTGATGCCGCCTGAGAGGACCTGCGCGTTGCCGAGTCCCTCGGCGGAGATCGCGTCGAAGACGGTGACCATGCCGACCACGGTTCCAAGGAGGCCGATCAACGGGCTGATGCCGGCGACGATCTCGAGGACGATGAGGCCGCGCTCGAGCCGCTCGACCTCGCGGCGGCCGATCGCGTTGAGCGATTCGACGAGATGGGTATAGCCCTGTTTGCGCGCGAGTATCATCTCCTCGACGATGCGTGCGAGCGAACTGTGGGAGTGGCGGCAGGTTTGGATGGCGGATTCGACGGAGTCCTCGCCCTGATAGAGGTCGATGAGGCCCACGATGGCCTGGGGGATACTGCGGCTGCGGCGTAAGGCAACGAAGCGTTCGAGAACGACGGCGAGACCGGATACCGAGCAGATCGCAAGGGGGATCATCGGCCATCCGCCCTCTTGCAAAAACTCTATGGCTTCGCGCATATCGCCGTGGCGGTGCACCCGAGGTTAAGGGCGCTAGAGGTACGAGAATTTCCAGACAATTTCTAGATTCTCCTTCCGGTAGATATCGGGCACGTCAAATGGAAAAGGCCCAAAGGGCCCCGCTTTTTCGATGGAGTCGCGGCAGATGATAGCGTAGCTCATTGAATCGCCCGGCTCGACGATCCGCACGTATTCGAGGGTGCCGTCGGGGCGAATGGAGCACTCGACAAGGGAATCGGTCCGTGACACGCCTGCGTAGCGGAGTTGGAGGGCGGCGCGCCATTGCCGCTCGACTTTCCGCCGCACCTCGAGCATGTAGTCGCCTAAGACGTGCTTCGTGGCCTCGAAGCTGGTAAAGCCGGACTTGTCGGCGCCACCACCTTCTCTCCCGCGTGAGCTGTGTATCTCCTGCGCTTGGACGGTGGGTTGTGCGGGGGCCTGCGCCACCTCGATTCGTTCCGGCTCCTCTTCAGCTTCTTCTTGCGCTTTTTCCTCGGGGGGCGGTTCGACGGCCATCAACTCGACGGCTGCTTCCTCCTCCTCCGGTTGCAGAGGGGGCCCGGCGACGCGCGTTATGCCCTCGCTGACGGCGGGCGCCTCTGCGGCGGTCTCTTGCGCTGTTTGCTGGGGCTCGAGGGGTCGCTCGGGGGCTTCTTCTGCCGATTCGAGCGTCGGCACGACAATTTTCTCGACTTCGGGGTCTTGGCCTGGAGGCGGGATGGGCGGGGTGCCGAGTTCGTCGAATTCCGAGGCTTCTTCGAAGTGGGGCTGGTTGGTATCGCCTTCGACGTCGGAAAGGTCCTGGGCCTGGCTGTCGGCATTTGAGATAAGATCGCTGTCTTCTACGGGACCCTCCGCCGCGGCGCCACTTTCAATCAGGCGGCGAGGGGGGTTGTCAGACAGGAGGCGATCGTTTAAACTAAGGACGATGGGTCGTTCCTTCGCCTCGACTGTGCGGG
>JASJYE010000169.1 GCA_030123645.1 Candidatus Hydrogenedentota bacterium
GTACGTTCCATCGATTTGCCAGCTGTGTCCTGGTGGTTGCGGGTTGAATGTGCGCGTGGTGGCCGGGATGCCGGTGAAGATAGAGGGGAATCAACAGCATCCTGTGAACCAAGGGGGCCTATGCCCGAGAGGGCTGGCGGGTCTTCAGTCCTTGTACAGCCCGGACCGCCTCGTTGGGCCAGTGCGCCGAACAGGGCCCAAGGGGTCTGGCCAATGGGAGGAAATCTCCTGGGACGAGGCCATGCAGGCGCTGGCAGGCCCTCAGGGCGAATTGCGTCGAAAGGGCTCCCCCGAAGCGCTGGCCATTTTGTGTGGCGAGTACCGCGGCCTCATTGATCGGCTTTGGGCCCGTTTCGCCGAGGCGTACGGGACGCCTAATTACATCCGCCTGCGGACCCTAAAGCCCGAAGTGCCGCAGGAGGTCGCGGCGCTGATGCACGGGGAGCGACTCCCGATTAGTTTTGACCTTCGAGAAACGTCATTCGTACTGTCTTTTGGGTGTAATTGGCTCGAGGCTTGGCACTCTCCCGTGTTTCAGATGCAGGCGTACAGCCACATGCGCCAGGGACGCCGTGGCCGCAGAGCCGAGATCATTCACGTGGAACCGAGGCTTTCGAATTCGGCGGCCGAGGCGGGCAGGCCGGTCCGGCCCTTGGCTCGTGGAAGGTCGGTGGCATCCTGTCGCAAATAGCGGGCACGATGTGGAACCACGGTCCGAACATGTGGGAGTCCATGCTGGAGGAGGAAATCGAGTTTCCGGAGCTGTCTGTGGAGGAGATGTCCGACCTCATGACCTACTTGTATTTCTCCAGCTTTATCGATCCGCCGGGGGATCCCATACGGGGTGGAGAGCATTTCACGGACAAGGGATGTGTGGGTTGCCATGAGCCGGACTTAGCCAAGGATTTGCTGGGGACAAGGGTGGGGATGAATGTGTCGCAGATGAAACTTCAATCGAGCTCCGAGGTCGTTGCAGCCATGTGGAACCATGCCTCTGAAATGGACGAGGCGACACGCTCGAGCAACATCGCCTGGCCCCAGTTCCGCCCCGGCGAGATGGTGGACTTGGTAGCGTTTATTCAGTCCCGCAGCGAAGCAAGCACAACGCCGTGATGGCTTGATCGCGAGCGACCAGTGCGCCCGCAGACCATATGCGAAACGGAAAAGATATAGAAAGGAGTTTGCGCAATGAATGTTCAGCATTTGGGGAAAGCACTCGGGAAGGTTGTCTTTACGGTTGGAACATTTGTAGCGGTTTGTGCGATGGCACAAGACGCCGAATATGTAAGCAATTCCAAATGCAAGATGTGCCATAACAAGGTTAGCGAGGGGGAACAGTGGAAGAAGTGGACGGAGACGAAGCATGCGAAGGCCTATGAGTCCTTATTGACCTCGGATAATGCGAAAGAATATGCCGAAGCGAGGGGGCTGACAACTGCGCCAGCGGAAACGCCGGAATGCCTACGCTGCCATGTAACGGGATACGATGCCGAGAAAGAGACCTTTGTCTCTGCTCTCAAGAAGGAAAACGGCATTCAGTGCAATAGCTGCCATGGCCCCGGTTCAGAGCATCTCGCTTTCGGGAAAAAGATGATGATGAAAAAGGATGAGATCGACGACTCCATGGACATGAAAATTCTTATACCGAATGTGAAGACCTGCTTGAAATGTCACAACGATGAAAGCCCGACATGGGACCCGGAGAAATACACGCTTGAGGATGGCACGAAAGCCGGCTTTGATTTCGAGCAGGCCTTCGCAACCATCGCACATTTCAATCCGAAGAAGAAGAGGGACTGAGCGTATCGGGCTGTCCCTCCCGAAACATCGTACTTCATGTGCGCCAATGACTTAGGACTTCACTGTGAATCGCGTATGGTCAGTTAACCAGGCTCGGAGCCATGATTGAGAAGGAGGATATACCGATGGCGTAGAGGAAGCCTTCCTGGCTAAGGTAGATCCAAGCGCCCGGAACCGCTGCTTAGAAATGCTTAGGCCTCAGGGCGTGTAGAGCCCCTCATCGAAACAGGCCTCAAGCACAATGTCGTACCGAAGGGGAAGAAAGTCGTCGAGTATGAATGTGCTCATGCCCGGAATCACAGCGGCCAGCTCCTGCTGCAATTCAGTAAACCGCGCCGTCACGTTCGGCAAGGTCAGTGCGCCTGTCCCAAGGAGGTGCAGATGGACGCGTTCATTAAACCGTAGCGAAAAGGCCGGGTTCGCCTTGAGTGCCCGGTAAATCCAAGCGATTTCAGTCTCTTCACCGTTCAGCCCATCGCCGCGCTTTTGAGGGTATTCGTTGAAAGCGATCTTGGTGAGGTAATCTGGCCGGAAAGCGAACTCGGAATCCCAAACATAGAACCGCCATTTCGCGTCTGGAGTGCGTTCGCGGGCAGAAATCCAATTCACATCCGGCCAATCGGCGTTGTTCGTGAACAATTCGAGTAACAAATAGTCGATAAAGGCATCGACGTCGATCATACTCGCCATCTCAGCGTAGAGCGCTGGGTTCGAGAGGTCTTGTGTTTGCGCGAAGTCGAGTAACGCGTTCCACGCAACGTCATCTCCGTCTCGAACCTGAGACCGGTGTGTAATCACGTCCCAGTCCTCGTTGCTAAAGAACTGATCCTGAAAAAACTTCTCGTCGATGCGTTCGGCGGGGTTGTAAAAACCTTTGTATTCGCCGTTCAAGAACAAATGCGCGAGCATACCCAGGCTGGCGACATAGCCCATATCGCTGTGCAACCGCCGGGCGAGCTCGTCATGGATAAACGGGTCGCAGGTATCGTTGTGGCCGCCACGAAGAACGATCTGATCGTGCGTCGGGCGAATTGAGGCGGGGATGAGCGGGTACTCAAGGCGCTTTGCGCCGTACTCCTTCCTGAATAGGAGCCGAAACGAGAACTTGGCGTAGTTTAGATTGTCGGTAGTGCAGCCTGTCCAATCGTCCGCGCGGAAATATCGCGGACGATGCCAACTGCTTCCGTGCACCCGGAGACCGCAATCCTCCTGGAATCCGGAATTATCAGCGGGCCAAATAACCTCGAAGGATACCGGCCGCTCGAAGTCGATGCCCCGTTGCATCGGATTGTTGTAGTCACCCGGCCCGTCGGGCTTCCAGACTTCGTACCACAGGTCTTCAGGCTCATAGTGCCCGCCTACGATGGCCATTACGCCATCAGGTTCGTAGAGCGAGCCGCCGGGGTCGCCCACGATCGAGATCGCTGGGAGCGATTTGGCCGCTGCATCGGCGTTCATGATGTAGGTGTGCGTTTCCACAGCGGAGTTCAGAAAATCAGTCTTGAATCCCGATGCACGAATGACCGTGTTCGATGAGATAACGATCGGGGTGCTATAGATGGTCCCGTTCGAATCCGTGGGAACCGTGCCGTCCATCGTGAAGCGAATGTAGGCGCCGGGTGTGGCGGTTGAAAGCGTGAGGTTTACTACGCCGTCGTAGAACCCGCGCGGGACGCTGAAAGCGAGCGGCGAGACGCCCTGGCCCGGCTGATGCGATGGCCCAAGGGCGATCCAGTTCGAGGGCTCCCCTCCGAAACCCGCACTGCCCACGCGAATGAGCGAGTCACCGTTTCCGTCCGCATCCGGCCACGGCGTCACGTCGTTATAGCGGACGGGGTCCATGTCGATGTAAGGCGTGGCGAACACGCCAGGTGACACCTCATCCGGCGCGTCAGGCCACTGCAGCCGAATCGTTTCCCCGCCGTTACTGAGGGTGTCCCCAGACAGATCCGGGTCGTTGCCGAAGGGACCATAGACCGGAAACCCCGGGTCGCCGAACTGCGCTGCGGAAGATTCATCGACTGATAAAATCTCAGCATAGATCGCCTCAGGATGGAGCTTTTCCTGCAACGTCCAATCGGACTCCCTTTCAACAATTCCTCCGCTATGGGCGCAAAAGGATGGCCGGGGACACGCGGCTCCAGTACCTCGAGATGGTCGTGCGGCAGGAATCCGATACCATCAAGCTCGAGCGCTTGCAAATTCGAATGGATCGGCAACGCGATCTCTCCGCCCGAGACGTCACCGCCGAGGAGCTCTACGACGATACGCGACTACGATACGCGGCACTGAAAAAAGAACTCGACGAAAACGAGGCCGCCCTCGAGGCGGCTAAACTGTTGCTCGACCAGTCGACTCAGCGGCGCGCGGAGTGGGAAGGTCAGGTCCTCGATGTCGACGTCGACGATTTCTTGGCGCCGATCCGGCAAGCCCTGAACGTACAGGAGGCCCGGATCAGCGAAATCAAGCAGCGCCGCGCTATGCTGGCCCTGAGCGCGCCCGTCGGCGGTCAGATCGTGCACATTTTCCACCGGCCCGGTGAAACGGTTCTGGCCGGTGATCCCGTCTTGGCGATTACAGACACCGGATACCAGCGTGTGCTCGCCTACGTCGATGAACGCTCCGCCGGAAAGATCCAATCCGGCAACGAAGTACGACTACAATCCGAGCACCGGCCCGAACGGATCGTCATCGCCCGCGTCGCACGTGCCGGCGCGGGCATCCAGGAACTACCCCTCGCCTTGCGAAAGACGCCCGTGTTTCCCGAGTGGGGCTTCCCCGTCTTAATCTCCGATATTCCCCAGGGGGTATTTCTTCCCGGCGAGCGATTGAAAGTGCAGATCAAGACCGGGGCGGAAAACTGACCGCGGCGGTTGCATCTGCCAGCAAGATGCAACTTCGAGGGAAACTTGCAAGTGCAGGCTTGGATTTGCCACAATCGCTGTGCTCTTGCGTATGGCGTGTGCGTAACAGGCCGATGATTCAAGGGTAGTGCTTCCCTCCTCGCTGTGATCATGCTCAAGCCGGATCGAACCGTACCAGCCATTTCATAGAGGTGCAGGTTAAATGGTCGACAAAGTATTCGAGAACATTCACCGCATCGAGGTCCCGCTTCCCCGGAACCCGTTAAAGTCGGTTAACTGTTACGTCGTGAAGGGCGCCGATCGCGATCTTGTCATCGATACCGGCATGAACCGTCCCGAATGCCGCTCCGCCATGGAGTCGGGTCTCAAAGAGTTGAACGTCGACCTCACCCGTTGCGACTTTTTCATCACCCACTTGCACGCGGACCACCTCGGTCTTGCATCCCACCTCGCCACGGAGGGCTCCACGGTCTATTTCAATAGGACCGAGGCGAAGATGGTCCGCATGATGAAGGAAAAGGGAGGATTCGGGTCGCGGATGACGGATTTCGCCCGGCTTGCCGGCTTTTCCGATGCTGAGATGAAAGACTCGCTCAGGAACCATCCCGGACAGAGATTTCAGGCGGCCCATTCCGTGGACTTTCACCTCATGGATGAGGGAGACACGCTCGAAGTAGGCGGCTACCATTTCGAATGCATCGCTACGCCCGGCCACTCGCCCGGCCACCTCTGTCTCTATGACGCCGATACGAAGCTGATGATCGCCGGCGACCATGTCCTTGGCGAAATCACGCCAAACATCTCCGCGATGGCCCGCGATGAGAATCCTCTGGCCGAGTTTCTAAAGAGTCTCGATAAGGTATACGAATATGACGTCGACCTCGCGTTGCCCGGCCATCGGAGCCTGATCAAGGATTTCCACGGGCGGATCGATGAGCTCAGGGAGCACCATCGCGAACGGCTCGACGAGGTGATGTCCGTGCTCGATGGAAAGGCCCTGCCCGGTTACGATGTCGCTTCACGGATGACCTGGAAGATGAAGGCCGCTACCTGGGAAGAGGTCGGCATCATGCAGAAATGGTTCGCCACCGGCGAAGCCATCGCCCACTTGCACTACCTGGCAGAAAAAGGCGCCGTGACGGCAGAAGAGCAAGACGGCGTCACCCTATACTCTTCGGCCTAAGCCGGGTTGGGAGTTAGGGTAAGCTCAGCGCAACAATTACCAAACCGGTGGTTCCGGCCAAAGCGGTGGTTCCGGTCATGGCCGGCGGTAGG
>JASJYE010000170.1 GCA_030123645.1 Candidatus Hydrogenedentota bacterium
TGGTCACCGAATTGCCCGTAATGTCGATTTCGCGGATGTACTTGAGCTCTCCTTCGCGCACCTGATGGACCACGTGCGTGGTCTTTTTCGCCTTGTCCAGCGTCACCTGAGGCACCACCCGGGCGTTGATGTATCCGTTGTCCGTGTATCGATTCTGCATCGCGAGAGCGTCATTATTGATCTGGCTCTTGTTGTGTACGTCACCGGAATCAACGTGCACGTGGATCCACAGCTCTTCGTCGGCGAAGGCAAAATTGCTCGCAATATCGATCGTCTCCACATGGTACTCAGGGCCCTCCTCGATAAAGATGGAGATAGCGATCCGTTTCCCGTTCTTGTTGAATTCGAAGTCCGTCGAGTAAACTTCCGCCTCCAAGCGGCCTATGTCGGCATAGGCTTCGATGACATTAAACAGGTCCGCCTCGAACTTCTCATCTTTGTAACGGCCGCCGAAGAACCAATAGGCGCGCCGCGTCTTGATGATGCGCTTGAGGCGTCTATCGGACAAAGCGTCATTGCCCTCAAAGTGTATTTTTCTGATTCGCGCTTTGCGTCCCTCATTAAGAATGTAGGTTACACGCATTCGCGAGGGCGAAATCTTTTCAGCCACGATATCGACGGTGGCGTTCACAAAGCCCTTTTTTCTATACAGCTCCAGAACGGCGTCCCGCTCTTGGGCATAACCTTCTTTGTAGAAGCGATCGCCCTCCCGCCAACTTAAGACCCCCCGGATCTGACGGTCCTTTACCTTCTTGTTTCCGACGATACGCAGTTCCCTAACGAAGCGCTCCTCCTCGAAAAAATACGTCAGGATATTGCGGTCCGTGCTGGTATCGAGGTCCACGCTGATGGTGGTGAAAAACCCGAGCTCGTATAGGCGGCGAATGTCGCGGGAAACGGCGGGCCGAGAGAAGGCCTGGCCCGCCTGAACTTCCAACTGTGAGCGGATGAGCTGCTCGTTTATACCTTCGAGACCCCGAATCTCAACAGCGTCGAGCAAGATGGATTCGCGCGTCTGCGCCTCAACCCAAGACCCCCGTGCGAGCATGGCCACAAGAACCAAGCAAGCTGGATGAAATCTCAAGAAGTAATACTTTCGGCGACCGGCATCTCGGTATTGAAGATTAGTTCCCCGGAAACGTCAGAGACCTGCACCGCTATTTGTGTGCCGGCTTCGAAAGTCCCCATTAGCATTTGTTCTGAAAGCGGGTCCTCGATGTATTGTTGCACGGCCCGGCGCAGCGGACGCGCCCCGTACTCCTCATCGGTGCCCTTCTCCACAATATAGTCCTTGGCCTCGTCCGACAGGACGATGCCAAGGTCTTTTTCTTTCAACCGCTCGACAACATCTAGCAGGATCATGTCCACGATCTCGCGTAGCTGGTCGTTCGTCAGACGATGGAAAACAAGGATCTCATCGATGCGATTGATAAATTCGGGGTTGAAGACCTTCTTCGCCTCATCCATAACCCGCTGCTTCATGGATTCGTAGAGGTCCGCTTGAGAGTTCTTTTGGAAGCCCAAACTGACATTCTTGGAAATCTTCCGCGAGCCGACGTTACTCGTCATCACGATGACCGTGTTCCGGAAATCTACCTTCCGGCCCGTCGCGTCGGTCATCTGCCCCTCGTCAAGGATTTGAAGGAGCGTATTAAAAATGTCGGGATGCGCCTTTTCGATTTCATCAAACAGGATCACCGAATACGGGCGCCGGCGCACTTGCTCCGTTAACTGTCCGCCTTCCTGATAGCCAACGTAGCCCGGAGGCGCGCCCGCAAGGCGCGACACCGAAAATTTCTCCATATACTCAGACATGTCGATCGAGATGAGCGCTTCTTCGCTCCCGAACAGGAACATGGCCAAGGTCTTCGCGAGGAAGGTCTTGCCCACGCCCGTTGGACCAAGCAGCAGGAACGATCCCACCGGCCGCTTCTTGCTCTTCAGGCCCGCGCGCGAACGCTGAATCGCACGAGTAATCGCGTCGATAGCCTCGTCTTGCCCTACAATGTAGTTGTGAAGCTCTTCGCGCATCCGAAGCAGCCTCGCCGACTCTTTCTCTTCGAGCTTGGTAAGCGGGACGCCGGTCCACCTTGAAACAATGTGCGCGATATCTTCCTCGTTGACGATCGTTTCAGTCGAATCGCGTTTGCGCTCCCAATCGCGCTTCGCCTCGTCCAGTTTCGCAATCAGTGTGCGTTCCTGGTCACGCAGGCTGGCAGCCTTCTCGTACTCCTGGCTGCGAATGGCCGACTCTTTTTCCTGCGTCAGCCCTTCAATTTCGTGCTCAATTTTCTTCAACTCGTTCGGACGCGTGGTGATTTGAAGCCTCGCGCGGCTGCCCGCCTCGTCGATGACGTCCACGGCCTTGTCAGGAAGATACCGGTCCATAATGTACTGATGCGAGAGCTTTGCGGCCGCTTCAACCGCTTCATCAGAGAACTTCACGCGATGATGCACTTCGTACTTATCGCGCAGGCCCTTAATGATTTCGATGGTTTCTTCGACGGTGGGCGCTTCAACGATGATGGTCTGGAAGCGCCGCGCTAGGGCCGCGTCCTTCTCGATGTGCTTTCTGTATTCGTCCATAGTGGTCGCGCCGATGCACTGTAATTCGCCGCGTGCGAGCGAAGGTTTGAGCATGTTCGCGGCGTCCACGGCGCCCTCCGCGGCGCCCGCGCCCACGATGGTGTGCAACTCGTCGATAAACAGGATGATGTTGTCGGCGCGCCGGATTTCCTTCATCACGGACTTCAGGCGCTCCTCGAACTGGCCGCGGTATTTGGTACCCGCGACGACGCCCGCGAGGTCGAGCGTGAGCACACGCTGGTTCAGCAGGAGATCGGGCACGTCTCCGCTCTCAATGCATTGCGCGAGACCTTCTACAATCGCCGTTTTGCCGACCCCGGCCTCACCGATCAACACGGGATTGTTCTTGGTGCGCCGGCTAAGAATCTGAATGACGCGTTCGATCTCGTCCTCGCGCCCGATCACCGGGTCGAGTTTCCCCTCGCGCGCAAGCTGGGTCAGGTCGCGGCCGAAGGTGTCCAATGCGGGCGTTTGCGACTTCTTGCCGGAAGTGGCCGGCTGACCGCTCCGGCTTTGGTCGCCAAGTAGGCGAATAATCTCGGCCTGTACACGGCCGAGGTCGATTTTCATATCCTGCAGAACTTTGGCCGCGATGCCCTCGCCCTCTTTGATGAGTCCGAGCAGAATATGCTCGGTGCCGATGTAACTATGATTGAACCGCCGCGCTTCCTCAACGGCAAGTTCAAGGACTTTTTTCGCCCGAGGCGTAAACGCAATTTCGTCGCCGGAAACGGTTGAGGTGCCGCGCTGACACTGCTGTTCGATCTCGAGTGCGAGCGCCTCGATGTCCACGCCGAGGTTCTCGAGGGCGCGCGCGGCGATGCCCTCAGGCTCCCGGCACAGCCCAAGCAGAATATGCTCTGTGCGGACGTACTCGCTGTTTAAGCGCGTCGCCTCTTCGCGTGCCGCGCTGACGACATGCTTTGCACGTTCGGTAAATCGTTCCCACATATCAGCATGTTTCCTTCTATGCTCAACCTAAGCGAAACGGGACCGAAACAGGTCGGCCCGCTCAGCGCTCAACGTCAATTCATCGCAGTCGTGCCCGCATTTCATCTCGATATGCGCGTTCTGTGATCCCATGAGTACATCGTTAATCTGATGCAGAGAAAACTGATCCAACAACCCGCTGCTCACCCCCAAGCGCAGGGATGACAATACCGAATTGGCCTCATGAAATGCAAGAAGACGGGCGCCTCGCGCAAGGCCCAAGGCCCGCCCGACGCGGTCTTCAAGCTGCAATGGCGCGTCGGAAACGATCTGCTCCCGGGACTCCCGTTCGCTCTTGATCAGATCCAGGGCGAGGTGCTTGAGATGAAACAGGGTCTCCTCCTCAGAGCGACCCAGTGTACTGCTGTTTGTAAGCTTGTGTAAGTCGCCCAGCGCGGAACCGTTCGGAGGGCGCGCGTCGATGGGCATGATCGCTTTCGGCACAACGATACTCTCCAGAGTGTGCCGTTTCTCGCGGGCCATATTTACGGCATTTGAAACCCGGTTCGTCAGATGAGATCCCGGCAAGTGCAGGACAACGCTCGCAAGAAGCCCCGTTCCCACTTGTCCGATCTCTGCCGTCAAATACCCAAGCCGCTCGCTGAACGCATAATCCAACACGCCGGCCAATGTATCGTCGATGAGGCTCATGCGAGACCATATTTCATGAATCTGAAGGCCGGAGGCGAGCCCGTTGAAGGTAAGATGATTTTCGTCGTTTATGTTGATGCTGAAAGATTGATCGTCTGCGATGTACACACCGCGCGCCCCCTCTGCATCCAAAAGCTGGGGCCGCACCAAACGCCGTTCAACCAGAAATCGTCGTTCCCGCTCATCTAGATCGGCAAACGACCAGTACTGACCCGTAGCCAACAAATTCAAGCTATCGAGTACGCCGAGGACACGCTCCTCGATCGTCTGTCGTTCGTCGTCCGTACACTGGCTCGGAAACGGAAAGTCCGCGAGATTCCGAAATAGTTGACAGAGCGAGTAAACCGCGACGTCTGCCTCAGGGCCCTCTCCGGAGAGCCATTGCGCCTCTCTTTGCAGGAGTGTTTCAAGCATAAGTTAATCCGCCCCTGCTTCGGATGCCCCAAGACCAATCTCAAGCGCCCGTATCTCGTCTCGTAAAATGGCGGCTTCCTCATAGTTCTCCATGCTCAGCGCGGTCTTGAGCAGCGCACGCTTGGACTGGAGCTCTGAGCGCACCCGTACACGCGCGTCGTCGAGTCGTGAGATCTTCCCGCGATGCGTCAGCGCGATGTGAATGCCCTCCAGAAGCCCCTCGATCTCCGCCGGGAAGGTTTCATAGCACACACTGCAGCCTACCTTACCTGTTTCCATGATCTGCGGCAAGCTGGTCGAACAGGCAGTGCAGCTACGACCTTCAGCATCGGCCTCCGCAACTGTGGCCTCCTTCTTCTTGCGTGCGAACGGGGACGGCGTCGAGAATTCGAAGCCCGTACTCACAGATTCTTCCCGCGCCGCGAGGCAATCCTGGCAAAGATGGAGGTCTGAGACCTTCCCGTCGACGACCTCGGCATAGCGAACAGAAGCGAGGTTCTTATGGCAATTTTGACAGAGCATGAGTCTTCCCGCGAAAACGGCCTTTTGAGAGCCTTAGTATAGCATTTATAGGAGATTCAATCCATTGCGGACAGTCGCTCCCGGTAATCACTTTACAAAAGTCGATGTATTCTAGTTATACGCAGCATGTCTGAAAACGTGAATTTGTGCGACATCGCCGATTCCTGAATACGGAGGGCACAACAGAGCGAATTCTCAGCTGGCAACTGGAAAACCAGGGGCAGGTATGGGCAAGCATGCCGCGAAACCCGCCTGCCGGCAGTATCGATGTCGCCCCGGAGGGTATACATGCCCCGGGGCCATAAGCCCGTCCAAAGGCGTGGTTCCTTACCGAAACACCTCCAGTCATCTATTCACGAAAGCCTCTTCGCCGTGTCGCTGCATTCTCAAAGAGGCTCCTCACAAGAAAAGGAGAACGAGCCATAGGACCTCGCGACGCCAAGCCGGATTTGATGTTCAGCGCGCAAGAACTATTGTGCTTCAAGGTAGCTCTCGAGCACGCTGGCGAGCCATCGCGCTTCGTTCTTGTCGCGAATGCCGGTAGCGATGTCGCGCGTCTTTCTTCCCCCCAGGTGCAATTTCACCCGGTAACACGCGCGGTCGCCGGACTGCGTTGCGATATCAATGTCCACTTTTTCGATGTCCGCCTTCGCAAGGGAGCGGAAGCCCTTCACAAACATGAACACTCCGAAGCCCGCAAACGGCAAGAGAAAGAGGACCGTGCAGCCTCTATTGGCCAGAACCGGTATCGAAACGCGTCCCATGGCGCCTAGC
>JASJYE010000171.1 GCA_030123645.1 Candidatus Hydrogenedentota bacterium
CGCAATCGCGCCTGATATGCATTCCCACGGAGGACCGTGGGAACGAGAGAACCAAGTCTCGAATATCGTCGTTTCGTGCTTTGATTGATTCAGAGTGTTGAGGAATGGAAAATCGGTGTCATCTGTGCAATCTGTGGATGAAAAAAAACGAGTAAATGCCTCTATCTGATATTGATATTGGAATTATTCTCGTGGATCACGGCTCCGTCATGCCGGAGGCGAACCAGACACTACTGGAGGTCGTGCGCGTCCTGCGCGAATCAACGGGGATGGCCATCGTCGAGCCGGCCCACATGGAACTGGCCGAGCCGACCATCGCTCAGGCCTTCACGAGTTGCGTCGAGCAAGGCGCGAAGCACGTCGTCATTCATCCCTATTTTCTTTCCCCAGGCCGGCACGGCACTTCAGATATCCCGCGCATGGCGGCACAGGCGGCGGCGGACCATCCCGGCACCGACGTTACCGTGACGGAACCCTTGGGCGTCGATCCGCGGATTAGCGAGGTAATCCTGCTCCGCATTCAGGAAGCGCTTGTCGCCAAGGAAGCCCGGAACTAGAGCAGCTTAAGTTTATAGAAGCCCGTTTGCGACCACTGCGCCGCGACCGGCGAAGGGTGCCACCGCCAAACTCGTTTGGGGGTGCCTTCGAAGCCAACGCCAGACAGCCCCAAGCTGCGCTTGACGCCGGAACGTCCGGTCTCGTATTGGCACCCACGACATCTTTTTCCTTGCCGGCCTCCTACCCCAACGCGCAACACGATCCCTCTGGTCTCAAAGCGCGCTAGGAGATTTCCGTCCACCCGAAAGCTCCCGAAGCAACTCGACGAGCGTTACATGCGCTCCAGGGCCTCGATGCCGAGAATGCCAAGCGCATTCGTAAGCGTCCGCAGCGTAGCCGCGCAAAGTTGCGCCCGCGCGGTACGCTGTTCTTCCGTCTCCGCCATCAGCACAGGGCAATCGTGATAAAACGTCGTGAAAAACCTCGCAGTGTCCAGCGCGAACTGGGCGATGGGCGCGATGTTTCGTCTTTCAAGCGCCGAGGCCACCGTGTCGGGGAATGACGCCAGCTTGGTCATCAGAGTCCATTCGCTGTCGTGATCTAAGGGAATCTCCCCGTGAAGCTCCCCCGGGACTTCCCCGAATTTTCGCAGGATAGAATTGATCCGCGCGCAAGAGTACTGCACATAGGGCCCGGTATCGCCCGTAAACGACAAACTCGATTCCCAGTCGAAGATGACATTCTTGTTAGGGCTCACACGGAGGATCGCAAACCGGACGGCCGATATCGCAACCTTTTCTGCGATGGCCCCTCGCTCCTCCGGCGAGAGATCCGTGCATTGCCGCTCAACCTTCTCCGCCGCACGGCTCGCGGCCTCATCTAGGAAATCCGAGAGCAGCACGACCTTGCCCTCGCGTGTCGACATCCTGCCCTCTTTCAGCAGAATGTGCGCATAATACGTCGGCTCCGGCGCCACTTTTCCGGCTGCGCGAAGTATAAGGGTTAACTGTTCGGCATACAGCTTGTGATCTTCGCCAAGCACCCACAGGTTGACGTCGGCGCCCTTCTCCATCTTGTCGATCGTGTAGGCGAGGTCGCGAAACCCGTACATCGAACTCCCGTTCGCACGCATGAGTACAAAATAGCGCCCTTCATCCCGCTTATGCCCGATCTTGGACAAGTCCACGACCAGCCGGTCTTCCTCATCGGTAAAAACCGCGTCGTTCTTCCGCAAAGCCTCCAGCACCTCATCCAGCCGCGAGTCCTTCAGATACTTCGATTCCCGGTCGAATTGGTCGTACGCGATCCCCAGCCGCCCCAATACTTCAAGCTGCCCCTTCAAGCAGAGTTCGGTCACATCGTGAAAGCGCTGAGCCGTTTCGGGGTCGCCCTCCTCCATTTTCGCCAGAAGCTCATATCCCTTTTCAGCAAACTCCGGGTCGCGTTCCGCGCGCGCATTCGCCTCGACATAAGCGTCGAGAACCT
The DNA here is from genome assembly GCA_030123645.1 of Candidatus Hydrogenedentota bacterium. GTDB lineage: Bacteria > Hydrogenedentota > Hydrogenedentia > Hydrogenedentales > JASJYE01. The sequence continues at coordinate 1,984 of JASJYE010000171.1, forward strand.
CGTCAAAGACCATGTCCTGTATATTCGCCGCGTGCAGCACAAGCAGCCCGATCTGCCGCCCGATGTCGTTCACATAGTAATGGACGTCGGCGTCGTAGCCCTCAAACCTGAAAAGTCGCGTCAGACTGTCGCCATACATGGCATTACGCGCGCGGCCCACGTGAGGGCTGGCGTTAGGATTGATGCTCGTGTGTTCGATGAGAAGCGTTTTGCCGGCCCCCGAGCCGCCCGAGCCGAAATGTTCACGCTCGCTGAGGATCGCCGAGAGCATCTCGCGCGCAAAAACCCCCCGGTTGAGCCTGAAGTTGAGATACGGGCCCGCAGGTGTCACAGAGATGACGCGCGAACCGAAATCGACCCGGACTGAGATGTCCGCGGCAAAGTCCGCGGGTTTCATATTGGCTTTTTTCGCCGCCACAAAGGTACGTAGCGCCACATCGCCCACCTCGAGCTTGGGTGGCGGCCCAAAGTCCAAATCTTCCGGCGCCAGCCCATGATACGCGGCCAGAATCGGCTCCGCTAATGTTTTGTAGGGATTCACTGTAGAATTACCGTTAAAGTTACGGAAGACCTGTATTGAAAAAACCGTGACGTCTGGTTCGTGTGATGAGTCAACGGCCCGCGCCTCCGGTGGATTCTTCGAGGACCCGTTCTTGCAACTTCCACTCGTAAAGATCCGCTTCAGCGATCTCCCGACCGGATACGAGAACAAGGTGAAAACCGGACGCTGACTCGATCACCTCGCTGATTTGGTTCAGAGGGAGGTCCCAAATTACAGCTTCGACGGTATCGGTCAATGTCCCGCGGCCTACCCATCCCAAGTCGCCGCCGCGCCGGGCGGATTGCACATCGCCGGAATACTCCTTGGCGACCTTCGAGAAGCTCTCTCCTTCGATGATGCGTTCGCGGAGGCTGCTGGCCGTCTTGAGAGCGGCCTCCCGCGGGCTCGGTTCAGAAGGGTTATACGCCACCAGGATGTGCCAGACTCGCGCGCGCGATAGCGAGGTCGGGCGGTCTTTCGGGATGTATAGCCAGGCGATCATAATCACCAAGATTAACGCAAGGCCGAACCACATCACTTTTGGCCAGTCCCGCCCTGTTTCATCCTGGCCGTTATCAGATTCCCAAGCCATCCATCATTCCTCCGTACAAAGTCATCCAAAAGTATATGATGATTCCCCCCACCAGTGCGAATACGCCGAGCATGAGCAGCGTCGTAAACACAGTCAAGGCGACCTGCACGGCGTGGTTCGCCTCCTTCAGATGATAATCCGCCGCTTTCCTCAGGTGTTCGTCCAGCTTCCCTGACTCCTCCCCCACCGCCAGCATCTCGCGCGCCAGAGGCGTCATATAGCGCGAGCCGGCAAAGGCCTCAACCAGCGTGGCCCCCTCCTTCACACGCGGGACCGCCCGCGCCAGGTCGCGCTCGATGTACGGATTCCCCGTCACGCGCGCCGCAGCAAGAATACACTGCGTGACACTCACACCGCTGCCGATCAGTAGGGAAAAACTTCGAAAAAAGCGCGCCATCCCGAAGTATCGCGTCACCTTCGAGAGCGGCCAAATGTGCGTCGTCACCGCCCCCGTCAGCCAGCTCAAAACTCCCAAACGCGCAAGAATAATGAACCCCACGCACAACAAAGCGACAATGAGCATGGCCTTCATCTGAAAGCTCGCGTAGACCCCGAAATAATCCATCACGCCGGAGACCCCGCCCCGGGTGGAGTCGTCCATCGACGCGAGCGCCTCCCTGACCATTCCCAGGGCGAAACTGCCGAGGAACCAGGCGATTGTCAACAGGAGTACCGGATAGGCCATTGCAGCGACGACGGAGCGCTGAATCGATAGACGGTCTTCGAAGTACTCGGCGAGATCCTTGAGCATTACGTCGAGACGCCCGCCTTGCTCGCCGCTGGCCAAGAGTTGGACAAAGAAAGGCGACAGATATTTCGACTGTCTCTGCGCGGCCTCTGCAAGCGTTGCTCCCCCCCGAAGATCCTCGCCCATGGCACTCAGCGCCTTACGTACACTTGGGTCCTTGGAATGGCTGCCGACATGCTCGATGGCCTTGGTGATGGGGATGCCCGCCTCGTACATTGTGGCGAGCTGGCGGCAAACAGGCACCATCGCCTTGGTGCTGATTTGTGAAGATAAGATAGCCATAAAAATGGAAGCTGACGTGGTATAGTAAGTCGCAAATTCTAGCAGATTGCCCCCTAACCGGGCCAGTCCATCGAGTCTCGCTACACCGGGGCCGTCAACGGCGTCGTACAACGGCTCAGCTTCGAGAAGCGACTGTCTCCGAGTAAAAAAGCACGCCATGAGTGAATTGGAACCGCATTACGCGCGGACCCCTGTCGAGCAGCTTCCCCAAATCGAGCGGAACCCCGTACATGTCGTGCTCGACAACCTGCGAAGCGCCTACAACGTGGGCTCGATCTTCCGCACCTCGGACGCCGGCGCCGTCGAGCACATTCATCTGTGCGGCATGAGCGCCCACCCGCCGCACAAAAAGCTCGAAAAAACCGCCCTCGGCGCATTCGATTACGTCCCTTGGTCCTACCACGAGCGGACCACGGACGCCCTGGAGGAACTTAAGGAGAAAGGCATTCTTCGAGTCGCCGTCGAGGTGACGGAAAACTCCGCGCCCGTGACGGACTTCGATTGGCCTTCGCCCGTCGCCATCGTATTCGGCAACGAAGTAACGGGCATCAACGAGCGCGTACTCCGCGCCTGCGACGCCACGGTGCGCATACCCATGCATGGTTACAAGAACAGCATGAACGTCGCGACGGCCTTTGGGATCGTACTCTACGAAGTGCTCAGACGCTGGAAGGCTATTTAGGACACGCCAGCGATCCCAAAAGCACGCCGGACGCATTCCATGTGGTATCATCCCGGCTTTCCAAACGCAGACAGAGTGGGTCTCGCCAATTTTCCGGAGGACGCATGGCCAAAGGCATCACCAAACGCAGCGACGACTACGCTCAGTGGTACATCGACGTCGTCCTGCGCGCCGAACTCGCCGATTACTCGCCCGTCAAGGGCTGCATGGTCATTCGGCCCACGGGCTACGGCATCTGGGAAAACATCCAAAAACACCTCGACCGCATGTTCAAGGAGACCGGCCACGTCAACGCCTACTTCCCGCTCCTTATCCCCGAAAGCTTTCTGAAAAAGGAAGCCGAACACGTCAAAGGCTTCGCGCCGGAATGCGCAGTCGTCACCCATGCCGGAGGCAAGGAGCTCGAAGAGCCGCTCGTCATACGTCCCACCTCCGAGACCATGATCTGGTCCATGTACAAGAATTGGATCAACTCCTATCGCGACCTGCCCCTGCTCATCAACCAGTGGGCAAACGTCGTCCGCTGGGAGATGCGCACCCGTCTCTTTCTCCGCACCACCGAGTTCCTCTGGCAGGAAGGCCACACCGCCCACGCCACGCAGTCCGAGGCCGAGGAGGAGACCCTGCGCATGGTGCATATTTACCGCGATTTCGTCGAACAATACCTCGCCATGCCCGTAATTGTTGGGCTCAAAACTGAGAAAGAGAAATTCGCGGGGGCCATCGAGACCTACTCGATCGAAGCCATGATGCAGGACGGAAAGGCCCTTCAATCCGGCACCTCCCACTACCTGGGTGAGAATTTCGCCCGCGCCTTCGATGTAAAGTTCCAGGACAAGGACAAGAAGATGAAATACGTTCAGGCGACCAGCTGGGGCGTGTCGACCCGGCTCATTGGCGCCATGATCATGAGCCATTCCGACGACAGCGGCGTGGTCATTCCGCCCAAGGTCGCGCCGCTACCCGTCGTCTTCGTGCCCATCTGGCGCAGCGACGACGAAATGGATCTCGTCCTCAATCGCGCACGCGAAATCACCCAGGACTGGGACCCCCTCTTCTACAAGATCGACGACCGCGACACG
>JASJYE010000172.1 GCA_030123645.1 Candidatus Hydrogenedentota bacterium
CGTGATTCGCAGGAAAGCCCTGAAACACTAAGGGACGCTTAACCAAGAACGATCGGCATACAGACTCGGAGCCGGCAGCATACAAAAGCTGCCGGCTCCTTTTTTTTGGTCTTCGTCTCCGAAAAGTCACCTTCTCGTTCAGCGTGCCGTCTGCGGACCGAGCACACGATTCGCCACGCCTGCCCCGGAACCACCGGTTTGGTATTGGCCCGATGCCGTGCTTTTCAAACAGTCATCGGCGGACTTTATTCGACCGCACGATGGTTATGAGTTATGGCGCATCGATTTGTTAGAATCTGTACAAGAGCAAGAAGCAGACGCTCCGCCATAGTCGCTATCATGCACAGCACCTCGCCGGAACCACCGGTTTGGTATATGAGACGGCGCTCTCGGGCGAGCGAGCCGGAACCACCGGCCTGGTACAAGAGGTTCGCAATACAGCTATGAGCTTGGCATCCAAACCCGAAGACCCCACCGCGTCCAGGCAGCTGGTCCGTCCCACAATTGAGATTGGAAGCGACGGCACCGTTAGAGCTTGGAACGACGCGGCGACGGCACTCTACGGCTACACGGCGCAGGAAGCCCTAGGGGCCCAATTTTCGAGCATTTGCTTTGTAGGCCCCAAGGGCGGGAAGGACGATTCCTTCGATCGCGGACTTCGCGGCGCTGCAATCGAACACTCAGAAGCACTCCACCGCGCCAAGGACGGCCGATTCTTCAAAGTGGTCTTCAGCATGCGCTCTTCGGAGTCAAAGGATGGAGAGTCTCCAACGGTTGGCCTGGTGATACAGGACTCGGCCGAAGACGAGGAGATCTCTACCGATGAGGGGAAGCTGTGGACCTGGGCGGCCGTGGAAACGGCCGTCGAGGGCATCATTACCCTCGATCAAAAGGGAATTATCGAGTACACCAACGAGTCGGCCTGCCGAATGTTCGGCTACCCGGCCAAAGAGCTCATCGGGATGAAAATCAACATGCTGATGCCGGCGCCCTACAGAGACGAGCACGATGAGTATATTAATCGCTATCTGGCGACGGGCGAAAAGAAAATCATCGGTATCGGGCGCGAGGCCCTCGGCAAACGCAAGGACGGCTCCGTCTTCCCCATTCATCTCGCGGTCAGTGAGGTACAGATCGGCAAGCACCGCGTCTTCACGGGATTCATCTACGATATCACAGAGAGAAAAACCGCTGAAGAAGAAAAGGACCGCCTTCTGCGCGAGATCAACAAGCGCAGCCGGGAAATCAACTGCCTCTACCGCATCGGTGAGACGATGCGTCCGAGCGAGCCCGGCGCCGCCGCGTTCACAGCGACGGCCGACATCATCCACGACTCCTTGGCCCACCCGGCGATGACGGGCACACGCCTCACGATAGATGACAAAGTTTATGAAAACGATTCCTTTAAGGAAACGGCCTGGGTTCTTTCATGTGACATTGTTGCCTCGGGCCAAGTACACGGAAAAGTGGACGTTTTCTTCTTGAAGGACGAAGTCGAGAGTCACGAGGATCCTGAGCACGAAGACGAACGGAATGTCATCGAGGCGGTTGCGAGGGTCCTATCTGAGGCCATCGAGCGCAGCGAAGCCGAAGCCAAGGTGATTCAGGCCTCAAAGATGGCCTCGATCGGTGAGCTCGCGGCGGGTGTGGGGCATGAAATCAACAATCCCGTCAACGGCATCATCAATTGCGCAGACATTATCATGAAAGAGGCCGACGAGGGCTCAACCACCCACAAATTCGCGGAGCTGATCCGCTCGGAGGCCGATCGCATCGCAGTCATCGTACACAACTTGCTGGCCTTCTCTCGCCAGGACAAGGAACAGCATAGTGCCGGGCATATCAAGGACATCATCGAGGCGGTGCTGTCGTTGTGCAACAAGAAACTGGAAAAGTCCCATATCCGGCTGGAAGTCGCCATCCCGGACAATTTGCCGCGAATCTACTGCCGTAGCGAGCAGCTCCAGCAGGTCTTCATGAATCTTATCCTTAACAGCATGGACGCGCTCGACGAAAAATATCCCGGAGTCGACGCAAAGAAGATCTTGAGGATATCCGCCTCGGAGCTGTCGGCGGAGGACAGAGCCTTCTTACGCGTCACAGTCGAAGACCAAGGACTCGGCATCTCGGAGGCCAACCTCCAGCGCATCTTCGATCCTTTTTTCACGACAAAGGGCCGCGACAAAGGGACCGGTCTGGGACTGTCCATTTCGGACGGCATCGTAAAAGGACACGGGGGCACTATAGAATGCGAGACGGAGCTCGGCGAATTCACGCGTTTTCATGTCGACCTCCCGATTCGACACAAGGGCTCGACTGTGACGGAGCGCTCGAGCGAAGCCCTGCTCCAGGAAAGGACTGCGGAGCCCCCTTCTCATGAGTAACGTTCTTATTGTGGAAGACGAGCACGTCTTGCGCATGACGTTCCAGCAATTTCTGGAGGAAGAGGGTTACGCCGTCGCTGTCGCTGAGGGCTACGATGAGGCCCTAAGCCTCCTCGAGGACGACACCTACGACGTCGTTGTCACGGACATAATCCTCGGTGGGAAAACCGGGATCGATCTGCTGCGGACCATTCAGCAACACGAAACGAACTGCCAAGTCGTGATGATCACGGGCGACCCGAGTGTCGACACGGCCTCGGAGGCGGTGCGCCTTGGCGCCTTCGATTACCTTCCAAAGCCGGTCACCGGCCCAGCTCTGAAAAAGGTCATCAAGTCGGCCCTCGATCGCAGCGAACTGGTACGGGAGCGGGATCGCTACGCAGCGCAGATAGACCAGGCGCGCAGAGAATTGGAGACCATATTCAATAGCGTAGATGAGGGGATCGTTACGGTCGACGCGGCGCTGCGCGTTGCCCATGTAAACGAGGCCGCGCGAAGCATTCTTGAGTTGCCCGAGGGGCCCTTGGGGGGTGAACGGCTCGCAGCGTTATTTCCGGACGAGCTTGCGCCGGCGAGCAAGGCACTTGAGAAAACGGTGACTAGCCGGGAGCCGACAAGGGACACTCGTTTGGAAGTGGCCCTGAGCAACGGCCACCCGAAAGTGCTGCGGGTAAGCACGGCGCCGCTTGTCGACGAAGGCGGGGCCGTGTTGGTCGTCCGTGACACAACCCGCCTCACCCGCCTCGAAGAGCAGCTCGGCGAGACACAGGGCTACCATGGCATTATCGGAAGAAGCCCCAAAATGCAGCAGGTCTTCGACCTGATTGAGAATGTGAAAGACACGGATTCGACGGTCCTTATCTGCGGCGAAAGCGGTACGGGCAAGGAAGGTATCGCCGCGGCCATCCAAAAGTTGAGCTCGCGGGCCGATGGACCCTACATAAAAGTCAACTGTGCGGCGCTCTCCGAGGAAGTCCTGGAAAGCGAGTTGTTCGGCCACGTCAGAGGCGCATTTACGGGTGCTGTGAAGGACCGCATTGGACGCTTTGAGGCGGCGGACGGCGGCACCATACTGCTCGACGAAATCGGCGACGTCTCTTTGAAGGTGCAATTGAAGCTTCTGCGAGTGTTGCAGGAGCGGGAGTTTGAGCGTGTCGGTGATACAAAACCCGTTCGCACCGATGTGCGCGTCATCGTGACGACCAACCAAGACCTGATCGAAAAGATTCAGATCGGAGATTTCCGGCAAGACCTGTATTACCGGTTAAACGTGGTCCGCGTCGAGGCGCCCCCTCTCAGGGAGAAGATAGAAGACATCCCTCTGTTGGTCGAGCATTTCCGCAAGCATTTCAACGCCCTCACCAATAAGGATATTGCCGGGGTCGCGCCTCAGACGATGGAAATCTTCGTCAGGTATCCGTGGGCGGGCAACGTCCGAGAGCTCGAGAATTGCATGGAGCGCGCCTTCGTTGTGTGTAAAGATTCGGAAATACTGCCCGAGCACCTACCGCCCGAGATTGCCATCTATGCTGCGGATTCCGCGCCGCCCCTTGTGCTAACTTCCGGGAGGGCAGGCCGAGGGGCTTTGAACAAAGAGCAAATCATCGAGGTCCTCAAGCAGACCGACTGGAACGTCGCTAAGACGGCGAAGAAGCTCGGCGTAGCGAGAAACACCCTCTATCTCAAGATGAAAACCTTTGATTTGTCCCGCCCAAAGGAGTAGATATACGCGGAAGTATCTCTCCCTTGCCTGGCCGCCTCGGCCCTGGGGTGTTCGGCTCAACAGGACATCAGTGTCCTGAACCGTCGTCTCCCCCTCTGCGCGGTACTCCCTTCGCCCAATTCTCCGGCCTAATACGTCATCATTCATGGGAAATTCCGCCTGGCCACGACCCTGGCACGGGACATGCTTCCCTTCAGCGGTGTGAATGGAGCGAGCAATAGCATGCAGAAAGTGAGGAGTGAGACGGAGGGCGTGGGGACGCCGTTCAAGGACGCCCGAGACGGCATACTCGTCATCGACGACGAGCCTGTGCTGCGGACGACCTTCAAGCATATGCTCGAAGAGGAGGGCTACCGGGTCTGGGTGGCGCAGAACGGTCGCGAGGGTCTTGAATTATTCCGCAAAAACAGGCCTGAGATCGTCATCACGGACATGGTCATGCCGATATTAGACGGTTTCGCCATGATCGACAGGCTTCGGCGCGAGTGTCCGGGCCTTCCAATCATTGCCATGTCGGCTTTTCTCGAACCGGCGAAGATGGAGAAGTCTCTGGACAGCGGCGCCTTCTGCTACCTGACCAAACCCGTGGAGATGCCGGTGCTCTTCGAGCTGATCCGGGCCATTTTAGTGCCCCAAGCGGATCTCGACGGTGACGGGCGCGAAGTCGAGTCACTTTAGGCCGTGTGTTCGTGACCCCGTTCCGGCCGCGCCTCTATCGCGCTGATGGAAAGGCGGACTATGAACAGGAGTGCTCTGAGCATAAGTGCACATTCTTGAAGAAATCTGAGTCCAAATGCGGATAGCCCGGCAGTCATCAAAGCGCATAAGTATATACTATTAAATAAGTTAGTGACAACAAGAGCAAATAGTCGCAAAGCGGCACAATTCATGCTCCAACGGGGCAGCGGACAGTAAATCGTGTAGAAGTCGGCAACGGGAGATAATCATGAAATACCTAGCGCTCACCATCGTGCTAGGAGCATCCATTTTTGCCCTGGTCGCCCATGTTTTGGCTGGGACAGCCCCCAAAGGGGAAAAGGGCGTGCTCGTCGGCGAGGTCGTCGATATTGCCACCTATGCCATGAAGGGGCTCGGTGAAGAAAACGTGGCAGCCTTCAAGAACCGCGCCGAGTTGGGCTTCCCCGTGGGCATTATTGAAGAGGAGACGGGCCGGGTCTACATCTGCGTCTACAGAAACCCCGCCCCGGCCTCGGGCCTTGAAACGGCCAATGATGCCCTGGCGCCCTACATGGGCATGAAGGTCGCAGCGCAAGGTCTGAAGTATCACGCCAAGGGCGTAAATCTGCTTCAGTTGGGTGTCATCAGCGAGTACTAAGTCGAGGGTAGTTTGGACAGAGGTGGGTTGTATTTCAACGAGGAAACGAAGGTCTGGTGTACGCAACGCAAGTCTTTGAAGGACATAGCGAAAATTAAGAAATTCCGCGACCCTGAGCGCGTTCAGCGAGCAGGAGCAGCGGGTTCTGGTAGACCTTGAGCAACAAGGAGATATGGGCATCCTTCGGCTGGTGTGAGGCCGGAACCATATGGACGGCTAACTTTAAGCTGGTTATGTAACACCGAAGACACCTACACGATAGCAGGCCTGATGTCCGCGCCCTCCCACGCGGGCGTCGGGCCTGCGCTTTTTTTGCGGCCTGTATTGTCCCCTGAGCGAGACTGCGGGGTTCGGAAATCTTTCTTGTGTTATCCGAATCATTCTTTGGGGCGGGTGGCGAAGACGCGGGAGGACGGCATTCGGGACCGGA
>JASJYE010000173.1 GCA_030123645.1 Candidatus Hydrogenedentota bacterium
ACCAGAATCAATTGTCAGACTTCAACCGAGTCAGAACCACCAGTAGAACTGGTGGTTTGAGGAAGGCCCCTAAAAGGGGCTTATACGGAAATTTTTTTTTCGACATGATGAGCAGGATATTGAAGCCTGTCATAGAATCGCAACGCATGTGAGATTCAACCGGAAAGTCGCACACAACACAAAGAAAAGCGAGAGAGGCCGTTGCGGTGTTTGTGCGATTAAGAGAAGAGCGTACTCTCGCAACAATCAATATAGTTCCGCAACCATAAATCGCACCACTAGTGCTACTTAATCTTGGTGACCGGCCCTCTGAATCGCCTCGCAAAGGACGTATTAGGCGGCGAAGGGCGGCTCTTCGATGTGGACGGCCCAAACCTTAAAGTCGCCCTTCTTGCCGGCGGAGATTGCGTAGCGGCCGTCGCGGTGGTCGCGAGCGGATCCATATGGGAAATCTCGGTGCGCAGGAATATGGGATTGTACGCGCTCAGACTTGTGGTTACAATCAATAGTCGGCAGAGACTGCGCCCGTTCCGGCGCTGTGGCATGATTCACTATCCAAGGAGAAGAAGATGTCCATACTATTTGAACCGATTCAAGTTGGTAATATGAAAGTGAAGAACCGTTTCCTTCGATCTGCCACGTATTATGCGCTGGCCGATGAAGACGGATTCGTCGGTGAGGCCTCGGTAGACCTGATCGCAGGCTTAGCGGAGAATGACGTGGGCCTCGTCGTGACTGGATTCGCGTACGTGCGGACAGATGGGCGATCCATTCTGGACCAGAACGGGATCCATACTGACGATCATATTCCGTGCTATCGGAAAATGACGGACGCCGTGCACGACGTGGATGGGCTCGTGGCGATGCAAATCAATCATGGCGGGGCCAATGCCTACGCGGCGTCGTACCGCGGCGACGATTATATGGCAGTGTCCGTGTATGAGGACATGCCCAAGTTCCGCAAACCAGCCCGCGAGATGAAGGAAGAGGACATCGAGAGCATCATCGACTCGTATGGACAGGCTGCGCGGCGGGTTCAGGAGGCAGGCTTCGACGGCGTGCAAATCCACGGGGCGCACGGCTACCTCGTTTCGCAGTTCTTGTCTCCCGTGACGAACCGCCGTCAGGACAAGTGGGGCGGCAGTCTCGACAATCGGATGCGCTTTGTGGTGGAGGTGACCCGGGCCATCAAGAAGGAAGTCGACGAAGACTTCCCCGTGATGATCAAACTGGGCGTGAGAGACTACGTCGGCGACGGCCACGGGCTGACCATCGAAGAAGGGGCGGAAGTAGCCCGCACACTCGAGCGAGAGGGATTATGCCTGGTGGAAATCAGCCACGGGATTTCAACGGAGCGGCGGCTGATTTTGGGCATCACAAAACCGGAGCAAGAGGTGTGTTTTCGCGACGATGCCCAAGTCGTGAGGGACGCAACCGAAGGCCCGACTTGCTTAGTGGCGGGTTTCCGCAGTTTGCCGGTCATGGAGGAAACCCTCGCTTCGGGTGTGACGGACATGATCGGGATCAGCCGGCCGCTAATCCGCGAACCCGACCTCATCAGGCGCTGGAAGAACGGCGACACCGCCAAGTCCGAGTGTATCTCCTGCGGCGACTGCTTTGGCACTCAGGAAAAAGGCCGGCACCGCATCGGCTGCCGGCAGATCAAGAAAGAGAACAGCGATTAGCCAAAGATCGATCTCATCGCGCGTCGTGGTAGGTGGGTCTATATGGGAAATCTCGGTTAAGATATCAAAACTGGGAATAAAGAGGTGACATTTTGCAATCTGAAAATGAAAAGAAAGAATTTGAAACGGTATGGTATGAGAAGAAAGGAAAGATCGCCAGTATTACGCTAAACAGGCCTGAGAGGCATAACGCACTAACCTATCAGATGCCCAATAATATTAATGCTGCTCTTAACCATGCGGAAGCGGATGAAAGCTCAAATGTTTTGGGATAGCTACTGTGGATGTACCCTTGCAAATGATAGTTCAAATCCCTATGATTTGCGGGCCTGTGGTGGCCTTTCCGCTTCCAATTCCCCCGGATCCGTCAATTTATGTCCGCTCAAGAGCAACAGCAAGAAGAAGCGCTAAGCCCCGAGGCGCGGTCCGTTCTGAAAATCGTCTTTGTGACGCTCTTCCTCGACCTTGTCGGCTTCTCGATTATCTTCCCGTTGTTTCCCGCGATGCTGGACTACTACGTCGCCCGCGAGGGCGGGGCGGGCCTCGTGGGCTGGCTGGTGTCGGCGCTTGAGGGCTTCACGCGCGCAACCGGCGGCCCGGAGGAGATCGGGCTCATTATTCTCTTTGGCGGCGTCCTCGCGTCGCTGTACTCGATGCTGCAGTTTGTGTTCTCGCCGATTATCGGGAGTCTTTCGGACCGCTGGGGAAGAAGGCCGCTGCTACTCGTCTGCATCGCGGGGCTGGTGCTCTCGTATGTGATGTGGTTCTTCGCGGGACCCTTCCTTGTGCTCGTACTTGCGCGCATCCTCGGCGGGATCGCCGCGGGAAATATCTCGACGGCGACCGCGGTCGTGGCGGACGTAACGAGCACGCGCAACCGTCCGAAGGGGATGGCAATCATCGGCATGGCCTTCGGCATCGGATTTGTCGTCGGACCGGCCATCGGAGGCTTCTCCGCGGCGATCGATCTTACCGAGCGCTGGCCGGGGCTGGCGGACTACGGCGTGAATCCCTTTTCGGTGCCGGCGCTGATCGCGCTCGGGCTCGCGCTGCTGAATTTCGTATACGTCGCGATCTATTTCAAGGAGACGCTTCCCCAAGCTATGCAGGAAGCCAGCCGGACACAACGCTCCATGAATCCCATCGCGTTGTTTCGAGGCGAGGCCTATCCCGGCGTTCGGAAGACGAACTTGACCAACTTCTTTTTCCTGACGGCCTTCGCGGGGTCCGAGTTCGGCCTGACCTTTCTCGCGATGGATCGGCTGGGCTACGGCCCGCGCGAAAACGCCTACCTCTTCGTGTTTATCGGGCTGACGCTGGCGCTGGTGCAGGGGACATACGTGCGCCTGCGCGCGCCCATCATCGGTGCGAAAAAGATGACGCTGCACGGCTTCGTTACGGTCATCCCGGGGATCGGGCTGCTGGCGCTGGCGAACAGTACCTGGCAGCTCTACGTCGCGCTATTTTTCATGGCGGTCGGGTCGGCGCAGATCATCCCCTGCCTGACCTCACTCGCATCGACCTACGCTCCCCCTGACGATCAGGGCCGCGTGCTTGGCGTCTTCCGCTCGCTGGGGGCGCTGGCGCGCGGCATCGGCCCGCTCATCGCCTGCCTGCTCTACTGGGGCGTGGGCTCCGCGCCCGCCTACCTCCTGATGGCCGCGGCGGTCGCGCTACCGCTCGGTATCGCCGCCTCGCTTCCCAAGGCGCCCGACCCCGCGCTTTGACTATGAGTTTAGGTCCCAGTCGCTTTACACGACAACGCTAGATTTTTGCCAAAGCCGCTGAGCAAAACGGGGACTTTTGAGCTTTTCCAAAAGTAGTCCTCGAGAGCATCGCGCATAGTTTTTCTGGACATGCACCGCGTGCAAACGACTCAGCATTCCCCCTTGGAAATCAGAGTCCCCTGGAGAATTACGTAATGATTGGGTATTCGGCATATGCGCCGCAACAGATACCCTCCACCCGTATGCGGCCGCTAAGCCCCGGAGATGATGGACGGGTGTTAGTTGCTCGGCAGGAATGGCTGCCCGCTACCTCGCTGAGGGAACATAGGCTATGAAACGCTCGCCGGTCTCCAGGTACTCCATCCGCACGCCCCGGTCCTCCCCGAAGACGCCCAGGAGCCGGACGCCGTACTTCTCTTCGCCGAAGGCCATGTGCTCGTCATAGGTCTCGTTGGTCATGGGTAGATAGAAGCTGAGCATCGCGATCTTCTGGCCGCCAAACTCCGGAAGACCCTTCACGGTCACCCGCGGCTTCCGGAGTTCCGTCAGCGCTTTGTCACGAGTGTGGTTGAATTGTCTGGAACCCGGCTTGAAGATCAGATGTGCGTCGCTAAGGGTCAGGACGTGCTCCCAGAGCTCGGCGCGTTCATACTGGCGGAGGCGCTCGTCTACCTTGCGCGCGACAATCGCCAGCGCCTCATCGCCGTCCTCGGTGCCCTGCAGCCGGTTTTTCTCGCGGCGGAGCAGGTCAAGCATGGTCTGCCTGACGGATGGAGGCAGCGATGAACCCCGTGTCGGCATGGGCGCGTTGAGCTGTGCATCGGCGATTATCTTCTGCGCGATCTCCTCAGGGCTAGGCGGCGGAGGTTGCTCCTGCGTCTTCCGTTCAGCCCTCCTGAGCGCGGCCTGATCCTCGCATCCGGACAACGCAACCATCGCCGCGAGGGCGGCCACGAGTAAGAATTTCAAAGTAATGTGTTTTGTCATCGTCACAAATGAATTCCTACTGCAAATTGAGATCGCGGAGCGCTTTCATCTGTTGCTGATTGTGTTGGCCGACGATGTTATTTACATTGCGCTGGCCGACATATCTGAGGTTTGACGTTCCTGAGTGATTCATCGAGTTCAACTCATTCTGTATCGAGATGCCAGTCATCACCTCGCCCATCGGGCCCATTCCGGCCGCCGGCACGCCGCCATGCGCCGTATGCGCGCCGCCCGAAGCAGGCGCCTGTTGTGCGGTAAAATCCGCCGGATGGTAGACGGATCCGGTCCGGGGGTCGTAAATGAAGACGCCGCCAGAGGACAGCTTTGGCACGGCCTCTATGTAAAGCGGGTCGAGATCGTCAAGCGTTCGCGGATAATATCCCGTCGATTCCCAATACAAGTAAACCGCATCCTTCACCTTTTGAAGGTTCCCCCGGTCCGCGGCCGTAAAAGGCGCCTGCGCGGGCGCCACCGCGGGATCGGCCAGGCGCCCCGTGCTCGGGTCATAGGCATAGGGCCTTCCAGAGAGCGTCTTCGGCACGCTGTAAAGATAGTCGGGCACAAGGGCCCCGAGCGTTGGCGGATAGTGGCCCTTCTCGGCGGCGTAAGCGCTGATCGCGTGCTGCAACTCCGTGTTCGCCAGGCTCTCCTTCGCGTAACTCAACGCGCGCGCGGCCGATTGGGCATTCTCCGCAGCGAGCTCTCCCTGGATGGCCGTGACCGTGAGCAATTCCATCAGACAACCGGACATGGCAATCGTCAGGGCGACCAGCAGCAGCGTTCTCATGGCTTGGCCCTCCACCCGATAGTATACCACACGGCCCTGCACCGCTTCCCAGGCGAGAGCGCCAGAAAACCATGGACAACTCTGCGAATTTCAGCGCCGCCCGCGACGAGTTCCCGCGCACACGCCGCCCGGCTCCCAAGGCCCCGCCCAGGTTTGAAAATGTCACCGCCCCGCCCGTATACTACGCCCTCCAGCACCAGCAATCCCCGATAGCTCAGTTGGTAGAGCAGCTGGCTGTTAACCAGCTTGTCGCAAGTTCGAGTCTTGCTCGGGGAGCCATAGTTAAATCAAGCTGAATCCCAAAGTTTGGGATCCCCACCTGTGCGGTGGCGCGGCTGTAACCATACATTTGAAGCGTGTAGCACTACACGTTTCAGAACAATGGAGGCCGTCGCTATGAAGTCGAAGTCCACTACCCGTCTCCCATCCCTGTGTCTGCACAAGCCCACAGGGCAAGCCTATGTCCGGCTAAAGGGACAAATGATGTACCTGGGTCGTCACGACAAGCCTAAATCGCGCATTCGCTACATGTACATCTTCAGCGAATTTGAGACATTTAGTCGGCTAAGTTAAGGCATGGTTTTGGTGCTGGTGACCATGGGTTCTCCATGTTGTACCTTCTTCGCCGTGCCATGGTCCGCGTGCGTATCGCCGGTGAGATACCGCACCGCGATGTCCCGG